>NZ_JBEZHM010000004.1:0-255690 GCF_040650575.1 Streptomyces sp. NPDC048659
GAGTTCTCAAGGTGCGGACGCTTCCTTTGTACTTACCCTCTCGGGCTTTCCTCCGGGCGCTTCCTTCGTTCTTGCGTTTCCGACTCTATCAGATCTTTCCGATCCGATTTCCTCGGTGCTTTCCGGTCCCTTTCGCTTTCGCTCCGGGCCCTTCCGGCGGTTCCGACTCTATCAGATCCTTTCGGGCCTGACTCCCAGTCAGCGGGGTTTGTCTTTCCGGCTGTTGGGCCGTTCCGACGAGTGAGACTTTAGCGGATTCCTTGCCCCCGACGCTAATCGGGGGGCTCGCGTCCAATCCTTCGAACGCGGATTCCTGATTTCGCAAAAGCGCACGGAAAGCAACGGTGACGGGGTCGACGAATCGACACCGTCTGGTGCTCTCGTGGTTCTTGCGGAATCGCTGTCCGGGGCCGACCGGGGTCGGTGCTCACGTCGGACAACTCGGAGAACACTACGGACCGGGTAATCCCGTGTCAACCCGGGGCCTCGGGCGTACCCTCTGCGTATGACCTCGCGTACGCGCACCACCCAGTGGTGGGCCGCCTGACCGGCGGCCCGACCTCGCGTATGCAGACAGACGGCCGCCGCCCTCGGCGGCCGTTCGCGTTTCCCCCTCCTCCGGGGGTGCGGGCCCACCGGGGCCGGCGGCACTCCGGAGACAGAGAGTAGGGAGACGGACGCGATGACGCGGATCTTCAGTGGGATCAAGCCGACCGGGCACCTGACGCTGGGCAACTACCTCGGGGCCGTCCGCCGGTGGGTCGAGGTGGACCAGCACCGGGCGGACGCGCTGTTCAGCGTGGTGGACCTGCACGCGCTGACGGTGGAGCACGATCCGGCGCGGGTGCGGCGGCTCAGCAGGCAGGCGGCGACGCTGCTGCTGGCCTCGGGGCTCGATCCCGAGCGGTGCGTCCTCTTCGTACAGAGTCATGTGGACGAGCACGCGCGGCTCTCGTACCTCATGGAGTGCACGGCCACCGACGGCGAGATGCGGCGGATGGTCCAGTACAAGGAGAAGAGCGTGCGGGCGCGGGAGGCCGGGCAGAGCGTGCGGCTGTCGCTGCTGACGTATCCGGCGCTGATGGCGGCGGACATCCTCGCGTACGGGACCGACGAGGTGCCGGTGGGTGAGGACCAGACGCAGCACGTGGAGCTGACGCGGGATCTCGCGGTGCGGTTCAACCAGCGGTACGGGCACGTGTTCACCGTGCCGAAGGCGACGCATCCGGCGGTGGCCGCGCGGGTCATGGATCTGCAGGACCCCACGTCGAAGATGGGGAAGTCGCATGACAGCGGGGCCGGGATCGTCTATCTGCTGGACGAGGCCGAGGCGGTGCGGCGGAAGGTGCTGCGGGCCGTGACGGACAGCGGGCGGGAGGTCGTCTACGACCGGGAGGCCAGCCCGGGGGTGGCGAACCTGCTGGACGTGCTGGCGGCGGCGACGGGCGGGGAGCCGGGCGCGCTGGCCGGGGCGTACGACTCGTACGGGGCGCTGAAGAAGGACACGGCGGAGGCGGTCGTGGAGCTGCTGCGGCCGGTGCGGGAGCGGCATGCCGAGCTGGCGGCGGATCCCGGGTACGTCGACGGGGTGCTGCGGGCGGGGGCCGAGCGGGCGCGGGGGATGGCGCGGCCGGTGGTCGACGCGGCCTACCGGGCGGTGGGGCTGCTGCCGGCGGGGTGACGGAAGGCGGCGCGGTAGTCGCGCGGGCTGGTGCCGAGGTGCGCGGCGAAGTGCTGGCGCATCGTGACCTCGCTGCCGAAGCCCGCGCGGCGGGCCACCTCGGGGAGGGGGTGGTCGGTGCGTTCGAGGAGCTTCTGGGCGGCGGCGACCCGGCGGCCGATGAGCCAGTGGAGCGGGGTGGTGCCGGTGGTGGCCTGGAAGTGGCGGGCGAAGGAGCGGGGGGACATGCCGGCGCGGGCGGCGAGGCTCGCGACGGTGTGCGGCTGGTCCAGGTGGGCGAGGGCGTGGGCGCGGACGGCGGCGAGGGCGTCGGCGTCGCGGTCGGCGCGCGGGGTGGGGTGCTCGATGAACTGGGCCTGGGTGCCGGTGCGGAAGGGGGCGGTGACCATGGAGCGGGCGATGGTGGCGGCGGTCTCGGCGCCGTGGGCGGTGCGGACGAGGTGGAGGCAGAGGTCGATGCCGGCGGCGGTGCCTGCGGAGGTCCAGATGCCGGTGTCCTCGACGTAGAGGGCTTCGGGTTCGACGCGGGCGGCGGGGTGGCGGGCGGCGAGCTCGGGGGCGAGCTGCCAGTGGGTGACGGCGCGGCGGCCGTCGAGGAGGCCGGCGCGGGCGAGGACGAAGGCGCCGGCGCAGAGGGCGGCGACGGGGACGCCGGCCGTGTGGGCGTGGCGCAGGGCGTCGAGGACGGGGGCCGGGAGGTCGGCGTGCGGGTCCTCGACGCCGGGGACGACGACGAGGTCGGCGGGGGTGAGGGTGGTGAGCCAGTGGAGGGGGCGGTCGGGGGTGAGGCTGAGGCCGCCGGTCAGGGGGACGGGGGTGGCCGGGTCGGCGGCGGGGCGGTGCAGGGCGAAGGGCGGGACGCCGCGGGCGGTGCGGTCGGTGCCCCAGACCTCGGTGATGACGGAGACGTCGAAGGCGCGGATGCCGGGGAAGGCGAGGAGGGCGATGCGCTGGGGCCTCGGTGCGGGCGGCTTGGGCGGCATGGCTGGCAGTTAACCATCGGTCGGTGGCTTTTCTGCCTCTGGGGCGGGGCGGGCCGGGGGGCCAGGATCGGGGGCATGGAGAACGCAGCGGGTCTGGAGATCGGGTCGAACGCGGCGCTCGTCGTCGTCGACGTGCAGAAGGGGTTCGAGGACGAGGGGTTCTGGGGGCGGCGGGACAATCCGGCCGCGGAGGGGAACATCGCGGCGCTGATCGACCGGTGGCAGGAGACGGGGCGGCCGGTGGTGTTCGTGCGGCACGACTCGGTGCGGGCGGGGTCGCCGCTGGCGGCGGGGAGTGCGGGGAACGCGTTCAAGGACTTCGTCGAGGAGCGGCGGGGGAAGGGGCGGGGACGGGAGCTGCTGGTGACGAAGAGCGTGAACTCGGCGTTCTACGGGCAGCCGTCGCTCGACCTCTGGCTGACCGGGGAGGCCCGCGGCGGAGCCGCTGATGGACAGCGTGCGCAGATCGTGGTGGTCGGGATCCAGACGAACATGTGCAACGAGACGACCGCGCGGATGGGCGGGAACCTGGGGTACGACGTGCTGTTCGTGCTGGACGCGATGCACACGTTCGACCTGGCCGGGCCGTTCGGCTGGACGGCGACGGCGGAGGAGCTGACCCGGGCGACGGCGGTGTCGCTGCACGGCGGGGGGTTCGCCCGGGTCGTGAGCACGGAGGACGTGCTCGGCGGCGCGGCGGGGCGGTAGCTCAGCCGTTGCCGGAGGCGAGCTCGCGGCTGCGGTCGCGGGCCGCCTCCAGGGCGGCGATCAGGGCGGCCCGTACGCCGTGGTTCTCCAGTTCGCGGATGGCGCTGATGGTGGTGCCGGCCGGGGAGGTGACGGCCTCGCGGAGCTTGACCGGGTGCTCGCCGCTGTCGCGGAGCATGACGGCGGCGCCGATGGCGGCCTGGACGATGAGGTCGTGGGCCTGGGCGCGGGGCAGGCCGAGGAGGATGCCGGCGTCGGTCATGGCCTCGACGAGGTAGTAGAAGTACGCCGGGCCGGAGCCGGAGAGGGCGGTGGCGGCGTCCTGCTGGGACTCGGGGACGCGGAGGGTCTTGCCGACGCCGCCGAAGATCTCCTCGGTGTGGACGAGGTGGGCGTGGGTGGCGTGGCTGCCGGCGGAGATCACGGACATGCCCTCGTCGACGACGACGGGCGTGTTCGGCATGACCCGGACGACCGGGGTGCCGGTGGCGAGGCGCTCTTCGATGAAGGCGGTGGGGATGCCGGCGGCGGCGCTGACGACCAGGCGGTCGGCGGTGACGTGCGGGGCGAGTTCGTCGAGGAGGCGGCCCATGTCCTGGGGCTTCACGGCGAGGATGAGGATGTCGGCGCGCTTGGCGGCTTCGGCGTTGCCGACGGTCTCGACTCCGTAGCGGGCGTGCAGTTCCTCGGCGCGCTCGGCGCGGCGGGCGGTGACGAGGAGGTGGGCGGGGCGCCAGCCGGCGCGGATCATGCCGCTGAGGAGTGCCTCGCCGATCTTGCCGGTGCCGAGGACTGCGACGGTCTGGGTCATGGGTCTTTCACCTCGCCGGAAGGGCTGTCAGTGCGTCTGCGGGACATCCTCGCACCGGGGGCGGGGGTGGGGCGGTCCGTGTCCGAGGGGCGGTCACGCGGTGCGGCGGCGGAGGGTGGCGGCGCCCAGGGCGAGGACGAGCAGGGCGCAGCCGGCGACGATCAGGGCGTCGCGGACGAAGGCGCCGGTGACGTCGGTGTGGTGGAGGACCTGGTTCATGCCGTCGACGGCGTACGACATGGGGAGCACGTCCGAGAGCGCTTCGAGGGCGGGGGCCATGCGGTCGCGCGGGGTGAACAGGCCGCAGAGCAGGAGCTGCGGGAAGATCACGGCCGGCATGAACTGGACGGCCTGGAACTCGGAGGCGGCGAAGGCCGAGACGAAGAGGCCGAGGGCGGTGCCGAGGAGGGCGTCGAGCAGGGCGACGAGGAGCAGCAGCCAGGGGGAGCCGACGACGTCGAGGCCGAGGAACCAGACGGCGAGGCCGGTGGCGAGGAGGGACTGGACAACGGAGACGAGGCCGAAGGCCAGGGCGTAGCCGCCGATGAGGTCGCCTTTGCCCAGAGGCATGGCGAGGAGGCGTTCGAGGGTGCCGGAGGTGCGTTCGCGCAGGGTGGCGATGGAGGTCACCAGGAACATGGTGATGAGCGGGAAGATGCCGAGGAGCGAGGCGCCGATGCCGTCGAACGTCTGCGGGCTGCCGTCGAAGACGTAGCGGAGCAGGAAGAGCATCACGCACGGCACGAGGAGCATCAGGGCGATCGAGCGCGGGTCGTGGCGGAGCTGGCGCAGGACGCGGGCGGCGGTGGCGAGGGTGCGGGCGGCGCTCATGGGCGGGGCTCCTCGGTGGCTGCGGGGGTGGTGGCGGCCGCCGCGCGGGCCGTCGCGGCGTCCACGAGGCGGAGGAACGCCTCTTCGACGGTGGCGGTGTCGTTGCGGCGGCGGAGGGCCTCGGGGGTGTCCTCGGCGAGGAGTTCGCCCTCGCGCAGGAGAAGCAGGCGGTGGCAGCGTTCGGCCTCGTCCATGACGTGGGAGGAGACCAGGATCGTGGTGCCCCGGTCGGCGGCGATGTGGTGGAAGAGCTCCCACAGGTCGCGGCGGAGGACGGGGTCGAGGCCGACGGTGGGTTCGTCGAGGACGAGGAGCTCCGGCGTGCCGAGGAGGGCGACGGCGAGCGAGACGCGGCTGCGCTGGCCGCCGGAGAGGCGTCCGGCGAGGGCGTCGGCGTGGCCGGTGAGGGCGACGTCGGCGAGGGTCCGGTCGACGGCGGCGCGGCGGTCGGCGCGGTGGGCGCGGCCGGGCAGGAGGACGGCGGCGAAGTAGTCGAGGTTCTGCCGGACGGTGAGGTCGTCGTAGACGGAGGGGGCCTGGGTGACGTAGCCGATGCGGGAGCGCAGGCCGGGGTCGCCGGCGGGGCGGCCGAGGACGTCGAGGGTGCCGCCGACCTTGGCCTGGGTGCCGACGACGGCGCGCATGAGGGTGGTCTTGCCGCAGCCGGAGGGGCCGAGGAGGCCGGTGATGAGGCCGGGCGGGACGGTGAAGTCGAGGCCGCGCAGGACGGTGCGGTCGCCCCGGGTGACGGTGAGGCCGGAGGCGGTGATCGCACCGGCCGACTTATTCATCATGTGATGAATAATGCGCCCGGCTCCGCCCCCTTGGCTAGTGGCGGGGCCGAGCGGGGTGGGGTGGGGGCGGGG
Organism: Streptomyces sp. NPDC048659; assembly: GCF_040650575.1. Taxonomy (NCBI): domain Bacteria; kingdom Bacillati; phylum Actinomycetota; class Actinomycetes; order Kitasatosporales; family Streptomycetaceae; genus Streptomyces; species Streptomyces sp. NPDC048659. Next base: position 5,881 of record NZ_JBEZHM010000004.1, read on the forward strand.
CAGGACGCCTTCGGGCGGCTACTTGTTCTTGCGCTTGCGGGAGGACGGGTTTCCCGCGGTCCGGGCGCGGCGCTTGTCGAAGCGGGCGACGGCCTCCTCGTACTCCGTGCGGCGGAGCTTCTCGCCGGGCGCCTCGGTGAGACAGCGGACGGCGTACGCGAGGAGGCCGCCGATGAAGCCGATGGCCTTCAGGGAGCGCAGCGAGTCCTCGCGCGCCTGGTCGGCGGGGCGGCGGCCGAAGCCCTCCCAGGTCTTGCGGAACGCGATCGCGCTGCAGACCGAGAACATGACGATGACCAGCGTGTTGAGCAGGCCGCCGACCTCGGCGATCACCAGGCCCTGGTAGCCGAAGCGCAGCAGGAAGCCGCCCGCCGCCGCGGCGAGCAGGGCGCCGGCGGCGAGGCCGGCGCGGCGCAGCGCGTAGCCGTCGGTGTGGTCGACCCAGCTCGTGCCGAAGAAACGGATCGCCTCGGGCTGGGGTCCGGCGGGGGTGCGGTTCTCATCGCTCACGGGATCGATTATCCCCGGTGGGCGGCGGAAACCGGTGAGGGCTTTCGCCCCTCTTGTCCCGAGGCGGTCCCCCTAGCCGCAGCGGCGGGCCACGTAGCCGTCGCTGCCGGTGTGGACGTACGCGTCCGAGGCGTACTCGCCCGGCGCGATGTTGTCCCAGATGTTGGTGGTGCCGTACGGGCCGGTGACCCAGGTGCCCGGGCACTGGCAGTAGATCGCCACCGTGCTGCCCGCCGACAGCGAGCGGACCACCGGGTACTGGGTGCCCGGGCCCGAGCGGACGTTGAGCCGGGTGCCCGGCGCGATCGCGTAGCGGGTGGTGGCGGCCGTGGCCGATTCGGTGCTCATCGCGAGACTCCCCCGTTGAAGCCGTTGAAGCGTGACAGACGCGGAATGAAACGGACAGACGCGGACAGACGCGGAATGACGCAAAAGCGTTCCACTGAGATTCACTCTCCGCGACGCGCAGGCTAGCAAGCCCCACCGACATCGGCCGCACCATCGACTAGGCTCCGTGCGTCGCGCACGCGCGCGATTCGGACGGGCAACCCACGGGGGTCGGCGATGCCGCCGTTGCGCAGTACCGGCGCGGACCGGGAAGCGGAAGGGCCCGAGTACGCGGGCGAATACCGGCTCCAGGCCACTCTCGGCGCCGGCGGCATGGGTGTGGTCCACCTCGCCACCTCCGCCTCCGGGCTGCGCCTCGCGGTCAAGGTGGTGCACGCACAGTACGCGGAGGACCCCGAGTTCAGGGCGCGTTTCCGCCAGGAGGTCGCCGCCGCGCGGCGGGTCAGCGGTGCCTTCACCGCGCCCGTCGTGGACGCCGACCCCGACGACGTACGCCCCTGGATGGCGACCCTCTACGTCCCCGGCCCCACCCTCGCCGACCAGGTCAAGCGGAGCGGCCCGCTGTCCCCCGCCGAGCTGCGCCGGCTGACCGCCGGGCTCGCCGAGGCGCTCCGCGACATCCACCGCGCGGGAGTCGTCCACCGGGACCTCAAGCCCAGCAACGTGCTGCTCACCGACTCGGGCCCCAAGGTCATCGACTTCGGCATCTCCCGGCCCGTCGACAGCGACCTGCACACCGAGACCGGCAAGCTCATCGGCTCGCCGCCCTTCATGGCGCCCGAGCAGTTCCAGCGCCCGCGCGAGGTCGGGCCCGCCGCCGACGTCTTCGCCCTCGGCTCGGTCCTGGTGCACGCGGCGACCGGGCACGGCCCCTTCGACTCGGACAGCCCGTACATCGTGGCCTACCAGGTCGTCCACGACGAGCCCGACCTCAGCGGCGTCCCCGAGGAGCTCGCCCCGCTGGTCGCCCGCTGCCTCGCCAAGGAGCCCGCCGAGCGGCCCGGCCCCGCCGAGATCATGGCGGCCCTCAAGCCCCCCTCGTACGACGCCGCCGCCTTCATACCGGCCCAGCGCCGGCCGGTCTCCCCCGCGCCCCGCCCGGCCGGCCCGGCGCCCTCCTGGGACGCCGAGACGCCCGTCCGCGCCCCCGCTCCCCCGCGCCGCAGGCGCCGGCGGACGCTGCCGCTCGCGCTCGGCACCGCGCTGCTGCTCGCCGCGGGCGGCACCGCCGTCGTCCTCGCCCAGCGCGACGCGCCCGCCGCGCCCCGGCACCCGGCCGAGGTCGCCGAGTCGTTCGACGGCTGGCAGACCGTCCTGTGGAAGGGCGGCGAGCCCTCGGCGCCGTCCTGCGCGCACGCCTCGGGCGCCCTGTACTGCGCGGGCCGCGGGGTCTCCGCCGCGCGCCTCGACCCCGCCACCGGCGCCGTCGTCTGGTCGCGCCCCGGCCCGGCCGGCCGGGTCGGCCCGGAGGCCCCGGCGCCGCTCACCGGCGGCCCGCTCGCCGCCGCCACCGCCACCGGCGAGCTGCGCACCTACGCGCCCGCCGACGGCACGCCCGGCTGGCAGCGGAAGGCCGCGGCCCGCCCCGAACGCTTCATCCCGGCCGGTGACGCCCTGGTCCTCACCAACGGCAGCGCCACCCTGCGCGGCCTCGACGGCGCCACCGGGCGCGAGCTGTGGCACCGCGCGCTGCCCGGCCACACCTACCCCGTACCCGGCCCGTACGACACGGCCACCGGCCTGCTCACCGTCTACGAGACCCTCGCCGAGGGCGCCCACACCCGCGTCACCGCCGTCCGGCCGCGCACCGGCGAGATCGTCTGGCAGAAGCGGCTGACCGGGATGCTCACCGCGGTCGGCACCGCCCCCGGCGGCACCGTGGTGCTGCTCGCCGCCGACCGGGCCGGGCGCGCCGACGCGCTGGTGCGCTACGACCCGGCGGCCCGCGCGGAACGGCGGGTGCCGCTGCCGTACGTCGTCAACGAGCCGTACCTGGTCCTGCACGGCGACACCGGGTACCTGCTGAGCCCGAACGGGCGGCTCACCGCCCTCGACACCGCCGACGCGCGCGGGCGGGTGCTGTGGGAGCAGGAGACCGGCACGTCGAACGTCTCCCCGCCCGTCGTCGACGCCGACGGGCGCCGGCTGTACCTGTCCTCGTCCGACGGGCGGCTGCTGGCCGTCGACACCGCGCGCGGGACGCTCCTCGGCACCACCGCGCCCCGGCTGCGCGACGGGCGCCTCACCTACGCGCCCTCGGTCCCGGCGCCGGTCGCGGCCGGGGGCCGGGTGTTCGCGACGGCGCCCGACGGCTCGGTCTTCGCCGTCGACGCGAAGGATCCGGCGGCCTGGTGACGGGCCCCGGGACGTGAGGAAGGGCGGGACCCGTCGGGGTCCCACCCTTCCTCATGGAGCTTGTACTACTCGTACGGCCCGTCAGCCCAGCTTCGACACGTCCCGGACCGCGCCCTTGTCGGCGCTCGTCGCCATCGCCGCGTACGCCTTCAGCGCCGCCGTGACCTTGCGCTCGCGGTTCTTCGGCGCGTACACGCCGTTCATCGCCGCGCGGCGGGCCGCCAGGGTCTCCTCGTCGACCAGGAGGTCGATCGAGCGGTTCGGGATGTCGATGCGGATCAGGTCGCCGTCCTCGACGAGCGCGATCGTGCCGCCCGAGGCCGCCTCCGGGGAGGCGTGCCCGATGGACAGGCCGGAGGTGCCGCCGGAGAAGCGCCCGTCCGTCACCAGGGCGCAGGTCTTGCCCAGGCCGCGGCCCTTGAGGAAGGAGGTCGGGTAGAGCATCTCCTGCATGCCGGGGCCGCCCTTGGGGCCCTCGTAGCGGATGACGACGACGTCGCCGTCCTTGACCCGCTTGTTGAGGATCTTCTCGACGGCCTCCTCCTGCGACTCGCAGACGACCGCCGGGCCCTCGAAGGTCCAGATCGACTCGTCGACGCCGGCCGTCTTCACGACGGAGCCGTCGACGGCGATGTTGCCGCGCAGCACGGCGAGGCCGCCGTCCTTGGAGTACGCGTGGGCCGCGTCGCGGATGCAGCCGGCCGCCGCGTCCACGTCGAGGGTGTCCCAGCGCTCGGACTGCGAGAACGCCTCGGCGGAGCGGACGCAGCCGGGGGCCGCGTGGAACAGCTCGACGGCCTCCTCGGACGCGGCGCCGCCGCGCACGTCCCAGGCGTCCAGCCACTCCTTGATGGAGCGGGAGTGGACCGCGTGGACGTCCTCGTTGAGCAGCCCCGCGCGGTAGAGCTCGCCGAGGATCGCCGGGATGCCGCCCGCGCGGTGCACGTCCTCCATGTAGTACGTCCCGCGCGGGGCGACGTTCGGCGCGACCTTGGCCAGGCAGGGCACCCGGCGCGAGACCTCGTCCATGTCGCTCAGGCCGTACTCCAGCTCGGCCTCCTGGGCGGCGGCCAGCAGGTGCAGGATCGTGTTGGTGGAGCCGCCCATGGCGATGTCGAGCGCCATGGCGTTCTCGAAGGCCGCGCGGGTGGCGATGTTGCGCGGCAGGACGGAGGCGTCGTCCTCGTCGTAGTAGCGACGGGTGATGTCGACGACCGTGCGGGCCGCGTTCTCGTAGAGGGCGCGGCGGGCGGTGTGGGTGGCGAGGACGGAGCCGTTGCCCGGGAGGGAGAGGCCGATGGCCTCGGTCAGGCAGTTCATCGAGTTGGCGGTGAACATGCCGGAACAGGACCCGCAGGTCGGGCAGGCGTTCTCCTCGATGCGGAGGATGTCCTCGTCGGAGACCTTGTCGTTGACGGCCTCGGAGATCGCGTCGACCAGGTCCAGGGTGCGGACCGTGCCGTCGACGAGGGTGGCCCGGCCGGACTCCATCGGGCCGCCGGAGACGAAGACCGTCGGGATGTTGAGGCGCAGGGCCGCCATCAGCATTCCGGGGGTGATCTTGTCGCAGTTGGAGATGCAGATCAGGGCGTCGGCGCAGTGCGCCTCGACCATGTACTCCACGCTGTCCGCGATCAGGTCGCGCGAGGGCAGGCTGTAGAGCATGCCGCCGTGGCCCATGGCGATGCCGTCGTCGACGGCGATCGTGTTGAACTCGCGGGCGATGCCGCCGGCGGCGGTGATGGCCTCGGAGACGATCCGGCCCACCGGCTGGAGGTGGGTGTGGCCGGGCACGAACTCGGTGAAGGAGTTGGCGACGGCGATGATCGGCTTCCGGCCGATGTCGGCGCCCGGTACACCGGAGGCGCGCATAAGGGCGCGGGCGCCCGCCATATTGCGGCCGTGGGTGACAGTGCGGGACCTCAGCTCGGGCATCGTCGCTCGCTCCTCCGGTGACGGGTGTGCTTGCAGTCGAGCGTACGCCCCGGCTCCAAGATCTGGACACGGGGTCCGGAATGTGGGACGGCGGTTCAGTGGGCGGGCACCTGCGGGGCCTTCACGACCCGTCGCCGCCGACCCTCACGTCCCCGTCAGATACCGCTGGAGCGTCGGGGCCACCTGGGCCACGATCTCCTCCGGGTCCGCCGAGGCCAGCGGCTCCACCCGGATCACGTACCGCAGGATCGCGATCCCGATCATGTGCGAGGCCGCCAGCTCCGCGCGCAGCTCGGGATCGGGCACGTCCAGGTCGGCGGCGATCCGCTCCAGGAGCCGCCGCAGCACGAAGCCGCGCAGCACCTTCGCCGCCGCCTCGTGGGTCAGCGCCGAGCGGACCACCGCCAGCAGCGGGGCGCGGGTCGCCGGGTTCTCCCAGACCGAGAGGAAGAAGCGGGCCAGCCGCTCGCCGATCGCCTCGCGCGGGCCGCCGAGGACCTCGCGGACCGCCGTCGCCGGCTCGAAGGAGACCTCGATCGCCGACGCGAAGACCTCGTCCTTCGTCCCGAAGTAGTGGTGCACCAGCGCCGGGTCGACACCCGCCTCCTTCGCGATCCCGCGCACGGAGGTCTTGTCGTAGCCCCGCTCGGCGAACTGGGTCCGCGCCGCCGCCAGGATCCGCTCGCGCGCGCCCGGGAGCGCGTCGGCGGACGTACGGGACGGGCGGCCGCGCCGCCGGGGGGACGGCTCCGTCACGGGCGCGGGGCCTCGCGGGTGCGGGCGGCGGCCAGGTGCAGCCGGGTGAAGGCCAGCGCCTCGGCGAGGTCGGCCTCCCGTTCGGCGGAGGACATCGCGCGCCGGGTGTTGACCTCGATGACGACGTGCCCGTCGAAGCCGGAGCGGGCCAGTCCCTCCAGGAGCTCCGCGCACGGCTGGGTGCCGCGCCCCGGGACCAGGTGCTCGTCCTTGGCGGAGCCGCGCCCGTCGGCGAGGTGCACGTGGCCGAGCCGGTCGCCCATGCGGTCCACCATCGCGAGGGCGTCCGCGCGGGCGGTCGCCGTGTGCGAGAGGTCCACGGTGAAGTGCCGGTAATCGTCCTTGGTGACGTCCCACTCGGGGGCGTACGCGAGCATCTCGCGGTCCTTGTACCGCCACGGGTACATGTTCTCGACGGCGAAGCGGACGTCGGTCTCCTCGGCCATCCGCCAGATGCCGGTGACGAAGTCCCGCGCGTACTGGCGCTGCCAGCGGAACGGCGGGTGCACGACGACCGTGGAGGCGCCCAGCTTCTCCGCGGCGGCCCGCGCGCGCTGGAGCTTGACCCACGGGTCGGTGGACCAGACCCGCTGGGTGATCAGCAGACAGGGGGCGTGCACGGCCAGGATCGGGACCTGGTGATAGTCCGACAGGCGCCGCAGCGCTTCGATGTCCTGGCTGACCGGGTCGGTCCACACCATGACCTCGACCCCGTCGTACCCGAGGCGCGCGGCGACCTCGAAGGCCGTCGCCGTCGACTCCGGATAGACCGAGGCCGTCGACAGGGCGACCTTCGCATCCGGGACGCGCACCGCTGGTTCTGCCACGGAGACAGGGTACGGGGCGGGCCTGAGGACCGGGGGGTGGTTCCGGTCACCCCCGGGGCCCCGGGGCCGGCGCTCCGACCGGTCGCCCTCCCGGCCCCGGCCCCCGGTCCGCGGGCGGAGCCCTACGGCGCGTCCGGCAGGTGGTCCAGGCGGCGCAGGATGACGCCCTCGCGCAGGGCCCAGGGGCAGATCTCCAGCTCCTCGACGCCGAACAGGTCCATCGCGCCCTCGGCGACCAGGGCGCCCGCCAGGAGCTGGGCGGCCCGGCCCTCCGAGACGCCGGGGAGGGCCGCGCGCTCGCCGACGGACATCGCCGCCAGCCTCGGCACCCACTCCTCCAGGGCCTTGCGGGACAGCGTCCGCTGCACGTACAGGCCGAAGCCCGAGCCGGGGGCGCCCGCGATCCTGGCGAGCTGCTTGAAGGTCTTGGAGGTGGCCACCACGTGGTCGGGGCGCCCGAAGCGGCTGAACTCGCCGACCGTCCGCGCGATCCGCGCCCGCACATGGCGGCGCAGCGCCTTCACGTCGGCCGCGTCCGCCGGGTCGCCGGGGAGCCAGCCCGCGGTGAGGCGGCCCGCGCCGAGCGGCAGGGAGACCGCCGTGTCGGGCTCCTCGTCGATGCCGAAGGCGACCTCCAGGGAGCCGCCGCCGATGTCCAGCAGGAACAGCTTGCCCGCGGACCAGCCGAACCAGCGGCGGGCCGCCAGGAAGGTGAGCCGGGCCTCCTCCTCGCCGCTCAGGACCTGGAGCGCGATCCCCGTCTCGGCCTCGACCCGGGCGAGGACCTCGTCGGCGTTGCTGGCCTCGCGCACCGCCGAGGTCGCGAAGGGCAGCACCTCCTCGCAGCCCTTGTCCTCGGCGGCGACGAGCGCGTCGCGGACCGTGGCGACGAGCCGCTCGACCCCCGCGTCCGCGATCGCGCCGCGCTCGTCGAGGAGCTCCGCCAGGCGCAGCTCCGCCTTGTGGGAGTGGGCGGGCAGCGGGCGGGCGCCGGGGTGGGCGTCCACCACCAGCAGGTGCACTGTGTTCGAACCGACGTCGAGGACTCCGAGTCTCATGGACGGAACGCTACTGCGCGCACCCGCATACGCTTGGCTCCGTGCCAAAGACGAAAAAGGCGAAGCCGGGCAAGGACACCGCCGACGAGAACGCCGCGAAGGCCGTCCGGGCCGCGCACGCGGCCAGGTCCGTGAAGGTCGGGAAGAAGCGCGCCAAGGCCGCCGAGCCCGACGAGAAGGGGCTGGACTTCCCGCGCGCGTGGGTGGAGTTCCCCGACCCCGAGGACGACGAGCAGGTCTACCGCTGCGACCTGACCTGGCTCACCTCCCGCTGGACCTGCATCTTCGGCAACGGCTGCCAGGGCATCCAGGAGGGCCGCGCGGACGACGGCTGCTGCACGCTCGGCGCGCACTTCTCCGACGAGGACGACGAGAAGCGGGTCGCCGGGTACGTGGCCCGGCTCACGCCCGAGCTGTGGCAGTTCCACGACGTCGGCACGGAGACGGGCTGGGTGCAGCTCGACGAGGACGGCGACCGGCAGACCCGCCGCTGGCAGGGCTCGTGCGTCTTCCAGAACCGGCCCGGCTTCGCCGGCGGCGCCGGCTGCTCGCTGCACATCCTGGCCGTCAAGGAGGGCCTGGAGCCGCTGGAGACCAAGCCGGACGTGTGCTGGCAGCTTCCGGTGCGCCGGACGTACGACTGGATCGAGCGCCCGGACGACAGCAAGGTCCTCCAGGTGTCGATCGGCGAGTACGACCGGCGCGGCTGGGGGCCCGGCGGCCACGACCTGCACTGGTACTGCACGACGGCGAGCTCCGCGCACGTGGGCGCCGCCCCGGTCTACGTCTCGTACCGCCCCGAGCTCGTCGAGATGATGGGCGAGGCGGCGTACGAGGTCCTGGTCGGCCTGTGCGAGGCGCGGCTGGCCTCCCAGCTGCCGCTGGTGGCCCCGCACCCGGCCGACCCGGCGTAGCGGCCCTCGCCCGTCACTGCGAGGCCGACGGCCCCGGGTCCTGGGTCGGGGTGCCGCCGTCCGAGGCGGTCGGCTCGGGCGTGGGCTCCGTCGTCGGTCCGGTGGTCGGCGGCTGCGTGGTCGGCTCCGTCGTGGGTTCCGTGGTCGGCGGCTGGGTCGTGGGCCCCGCCGTCGGCTGGGTCGTCGGCTCCGTCGTCGGCCGGGTCGTCGGGGTCCCCGGGCCCGCCGGGCTCGGCGGCACCGCCCCGTAGCCGTCGATGCGCAGCACCGCGCCCGAGGGGTCGACGCCCACCCGCGCGCTCCACGCCCCGGCCGGTTCCCGCGCGCGGTCCACGGTGATCCGGACCGTGAGCGACTCGCCGGGCCGCAGCGTGCCGGACGCCTGGCTCACGTACAGCCAGGGGGCGTCCGACCACAGCGACCAGACGGCGGGCGAGCCGCCCTCGTTGGTGAGGGTCAGCAGGGTCGTCGCCCCGCTCCCGCGCGCGGCGACGGTGAGCCGCGCGGGCGCCGGCTGTCCGGGCAGCGTCGGGGCGGCGGGCGCGCCGGGGCTGATGACCTCGACCGAGACGTCCGGGGAGCGGCTGCCGCGGGTGAAGCGGGGGTCGGGGGTGGTGCGGGCGTTGCCCGCGTTCTCGTAGCGCTCGTAGGGGCGCCCGGCGCCCGCGCCCCGCGGGCCGCCCGGCTCGTCGGCCTCGCGGGCGCTGATCCTGGCCCCGTCCTGGCCCTCCGCCGCGTCCGGGGTGCCCCGGTAGGAGCCCCACAGCGCGAGCACCGGGGCGGCGACGACGGCGGCGACGACCGTGGTGGTGACGGCCCGCGCGCGCATCCGGTCGCGGCGGGCCGCGTGGTCCTTGGGGTCCAGGGGGAAGCCGGTCGGCCCGAAGCGGGGGGCGCCGGCCCGCGCGCGCGGCACGTGCAGCATCGCCACGTACGCGGCGGCCCGGGGCGCCTCGACGAGCGGGAGCCGGCCCGCGCGGCCCGCGCGGCCCGCCGCCGCGCCCGGCCACGGCCCGCCCGCGCCCGCGCGCTCGGCGGCCCGGCGGCAGCGCGGGCAGTCGTCGACGTGCCGGACCAGCTCGGCGCGCAGGGCGGCGGAGAGCAGCACCTGGTGGTCGCCGGTGAGGCCCGCCACGGTCGGGCAGTCGCCGGTCTCGACGACGGCGAGCGCGGCCCGGGTGCGCTCGACCTCGCAGGCGGCGGAGGAGAGCAGCTCGCGGGCGGCGACCGGGTCGAGGGTGAGCACGGCGGCGAGCTCCGGGTGGCCCAGCCCGTGCCGGACGGCGAGCTCCAGGGCCTCGCGCTGCTCGGGGGTGGTGCCGGCGGCCTCGGGCCAGGCGAGCGCGGCCAGTTCGAGCCGGCGGCGCTCGGCGAGCTCGGGCGACACCCGGGGCGGGGCGGCGGCGGCGACCGGGGGCCGCCCGGTGTGGGCGCCCTGGCGGCGGCCCCGCTGCTCGCCGAGGCTGCGCAGGCAGGCCCAGCGGGCCAGGGCGTAGAGCCAGGCGCGGCGCCCGCCCTCGTCGGAGGGGCAGCGGCCGTGGTGGCGCTCGGCGATGGCGAGGACGTCGCCGAGGACGGCGGTGGCGGTGTCGTGGTCGCAGAGCACCGAGAGGCAGTAGGTGAACAGGCCGTCCAGGTACTCCTCGTAGCGCGCGGGCGGGCGCCGGCCGAGGGTGCGGGGGCCGTCGGTGGTTCGGGCGGGGGAATCCGGCCTGCTGCTCGTCACTGGGCGACCGTAGGCAGCGGGGCGGGGGCTCTTCGCACCCCTTGCACACTTTTAATCCGTACGGGTGAAGCTATCGCTCGAAGGGGGACAGGAATCCGGTTCTCCATCCGGTTTCTCTCCGGATCTCTCTCCGGACTCGCCCCGGACTTTTCTCTCCGGACCTCCCCGGCTTTCGCGACCGGGCCCGGCCCGTTGTCGGAGGCGGCCGATACGGTGGTGCGCATGGCTGCCCGTACGAAATCCGCCAAGGACCGGCCGTCCTACCGCTGCACCGAGTGCGGCTGGCAGACGGCCAAGTGGCTCGGCCGCTGCCCCGAATGCCAGGCATGGGGCACGGTCGAGGAGTACGGCGCGCCCGCCGTCCGGACCACCGCCGCCGGACGGGTGTCCACCTCCGCGCTGCCGATCGCCCAGGTCGACGTCCGGCAGGCGACCGCCCGCAGCACCGGCGTCGACGAGCTGGACCGGGTGCTCGGCGGCGGGCTGGTGCCCGGGGCCGTCGTGCTGCTCGCCGGGGAGCCCGGCGTCGGCAAGTCCACCCTGCTGCTCGACGTCGCCGCCAAGGCCGCGAGCGACGAGCACCGCACGCTGTACGTGACGGGCGAGGAGTCCGCGAGCCAGGTCCGGCTGCGCGCCGACCGGATCAACGCGCTCAGCGACCATCTCTACCTGGCGGCCGAGACCGACCTCTCCGCCGTCCTCGGCCACCTCGACGAGGTCAAGCCCGCGCTGCTGATCATGGACTCGGTGCAGACCGTCGCCTCCCCCGAGATCGACGGCGCCCCCGGCGGCATGGCCCAGGTCCGCGAGGTCGCCGGGGCGCTCATCCGGGCGTCCAAGGAGCGGGGCATGTCCACCCTGCTCGTCGGCCACGTCACCAAGGACGGCGCCATCGCGGGCCCCCGCCTGCTGGAGCACCTGGTCGACGTGGTGCTCCACTTCGAGGGCGACCGGCACGCCCGGCTCCGCCTGGTCCGCGGCGTGAAGAACCGGTACGGGGCGACCGACGAGGTCGGCTGCTTCGAGCTGCACGACGAGGGCATCACCGGCCTCGCCGACCCCTCCGGCCTCTTCCTGACCCGCCGTGACGTCGCCGTGCCCGGCACCTGCCTCACGGTCACCCTGGAGGGCCGCCGGCCGCTGGTCGCCGAGGTGCAGGCGCTGACCGTCGACTCCCAGATCCCCTCGCCCCGCCGCACCACCTCCGGCCTGGAGACCTCCCGGGTCTCGATGATGCTGGCCGTCCTGGAGCAGCGGGGCCGGATCAGCGCGCTCGGCAAGCGGGACATCTACTGCGCGACCGTCGGCGGCGTGAAGCTCTCCGAGCCCGCCGCCGACCTGGCCGTCGCCCTCGCGCTGGCCTCCGCCGCCAGCGACACCCCGCTGCCGAAGAACCTGGTGGCGATCGGCGAGGTCGGCCTCGCGGGCGAGGTCCGCCGGGTCACCGGCGTGCAGCGCCGGCTCGCCGAGGCGCACCGCCTGGGCTTCACCCACGCCCTGGTCCCGGCCGACCCCGGCAAGGTCCCGGCCGGCATGAAGGTGACCGAGGTCGCCGACATGGGAGACGCCCTGCGGGTGCTGCCGCGCAGCCGCCGCGCCCGCACGCCCGAGGAGGGCTGAGCGGTCCGGGGCGGGTACGTGGCCAGGCACCGCGACCGGCCTCGTACCGGCACCGCACCCGCCCCGCGCCGGTCCCGGCCCGGGCCCGTCCCGGCCGGGTCCCCGGCGCGCGGCGGAGGGCGCCGGGGCGGTGTCGCTAGACTTTGCCCTGGTCTCGCCCATCCGTACGAGCCGGAGGAGTGCAGTGGCAGCCAAGGACAACGAGGCACTGATGCGTGCGTCGCTCAGCGCCGTCGCCCCCGGCACCGCCCTGCGTGACGGTCTGGAGCGCATCCTCCGCGGCAACACCGGCGGCCTGATCGTCCTCGGCATGGACAAGACCGTCGAGTCCATGTGCACCGGCGGTTTCGTCATCGACGTCGACTTCGCCGCGACCCGGCTGCGCGAGCTGTGCAAGCTGGACGGGGCGATCGTCCTCGACAAGGACATCTCCAAGATCCTGCGGGCGGGCGTGCAGCTCGTCCCCGACGCGTCCATCCACACCGAGGAGACCGGCACCCGGCACCGCACCGCCGACCGGGTCTCCAAGCAGTGCGGCTTCCCCGTCGTCTCGGTCTCCCAGTCGATGCGCCTGATCGCCCTGTACGTCAACGGGGAGCGGCGCGTCCTGGAGGAGTCGGCGGCGATCCTGTCCCGCGCGAACCAGGCGCTGGCCACCCTGGAGCGGTACAAGCTCCGCCTCGACGAGGTCGCGGGCACGCTGTCCGCGCTGGAGATCGAGGACCTGGTCACGGTCCGGGACGTCACCGCCGTCGCCCAGCGCCTGGAGATGGTCCGCCGGATCGCCACCGAGATCGCCGAGTACGTGGTGGAGCTCGGCACCGACGGCCGGCTGCTGTCGCTCCAGCTCGACGAGCTGATCGCGGGGGTCGAGCCCGAGCGCGAGCTGGTCGTCCGCGACTACGTGCCCGAGCCGACCGCCAAGCGCTCCCGCACGGTCGCCGAGGCGCTCACCGAGCTCAACGCGCTGACCCACCCCGAGCTGCTCGAACTGCCCATAGTGGCCCGCGCCCTCGGCTACACCGGCTCCCCCGAGACGCTGGACTCGGCGGTCTCGCCGCGCGGCTACCGGCTGCTCGCCAAGGTGCCGCGGCTGCCTGGCGCGATCATCGAGCGGCTGGTGGAGCACTTCGGCGGGCTGCAGAAGCTGCTCGCGGCGAGCGTGGACGACCTCCAGGCCGTGGACGGCGTCGGCGAGGCCCGCGCCCGCAGCGTCCGCGAGGGCCTGTCCCGGCTCGCGGAGTCCTCGATCCTGGAGCGGTACGTCTAGGGCCTGCCGTCCCGGCCGCCCGGCCGCGTACCCGTACCCGCGAAACGGCGGGGCGCACCGCTCCCGGTGCGCCCCGCCGTTTCCGTGTGTCCCGGTCCCGTCAGTCCTTGGCCAGCGTGAAGGACGCCGGAAGCACCTTCACCCCCGGCATCGCCGCCTCCACCAGGTACGTGCCCGGGCCGACCGGGCCCGCCGGGGCGGTCGCGCAGTTCGGGGCGCTGCGCGCGCGGTCCCACTCCACGGTGTGCGTGATCGTCGTCTGCGCGGGCAGCTTCAGCAGCAGCGGGCCGGCCGGGCGCGGGCAGTCCTTCGAGGACCACACGGCGGTGCTCTTGGTGTCACTGATCGTCAACACCGCGTTCGCCGGGCCGAGATCGGCCTTGCAGGCGGTCGCCGAGGTGTTCTTGACGACCAGCAGGAAGCGGGGCTTCTCGCCGGTCTCGTAGCTGACCTTGGTGCTGCGCAGGGTCAACTGGAGGGCGCCGGGCACGCAGTTCGGCAGCGGGGAGCCGGCCGGGACCCGCTGCCCCGCGCCGTTGCCCGCGCCGCCGTCGCCGCCCGCGCCGTCGGTGTCGCCGTTCTTGCCGCCGGTCGCGGCCCCCGCGGCGGCCCCCGCCGCGGTGCCCGCGCCCGCGCTGGTCCCCGCGTCCGCGCCCGCCGCGTCGCCGCCCGAGCCGCCGGAGCCGTTGCCCGACTCGTCGCGCCCGCCGGGCCGTTGGTCGATCGCCGGGCCGCTGCCGGAGGGCCCCGGGGTGATCGAGGGCGCGGGAGAAGAGCCGTTGGCGGAGTCGCTCGGCTTCTTCCCTTGCCCACCACCGGAGGTGACGGCCCATAGGGCGATCAGCGCGAGGAGGGCGACCAGGCACAGCGCCACGGCCCTCCGACGCCAGTAGATGGAGGAGGGAAGCGGCCCGACCGGATTGCGCAGAGATCCCACGCCACGAACCTTACGAGAGATCAGGGCCCGTTCCCGCCCCACCCGCCGCCCCGGGCCGCAAGTTTTGCCGATGATCACATCCCGGCGCGGGCAGGAACCCTCGGACGTCCCCGTTCGTCCCGCTCTGACGCGCTTCGCGCCGCACCCCTTACTTTCGTCCAGGGCGGTCCTGGCCCTTGGTGTGGAGCGCGGACCTCCGGATCCCGGTTACCGTCGACGACCATGGACAACCTGCCTTCCCTCTCCGACGGCCTGTATCTCGACATCACGGACTTCGCCCACTCCACCCCGCACTGGTTCCAGTCCGTGGCCGAGGTGTGGACGGAGCTCGGGCTGCTGCTCTTCGGGGTGCTGTTCGCCGCCGGCTGGTGGCGGGCCCGCCGGGGCTCCGACGCGGCGATGGCGCTCGCGCTGCTCGCCCCGCTCGCGACCGCCTTCGGCTACGTGGTGAGCGAGGGCCTGAAGTCGCTGGTGAACGAGGAGCGCCCGTGCCGGGCCGTCGCCGGGGCGCCCGCCTCCCTGGTCGCCTGCCCGCCGCACGGGGACTGGTCCTTCCCCAGCAACCACGCGGCCATCGCGGGCGCCGCCGCCATCGCCCTCGCCGTGTCCTGGCGCGGCATCGTCTGGCTGACCGCGCCGATGGCCCTGCTCATGGCCTTCTCCCGGGTCTTCGTCGGCGTCCACTACCCGCACGACGTGACCGTCGGCCTGCTGGCCGGCGCCGCCGTCGCCTTCCTCGTGATGAAGGCCGCCAAGCGGCCCGCCGCCTCCGTCGTCGCGGCGGCCCGCGCCAGCCGCAACGGCGCGGTGGTGTGGTGTGCGGGGCGCGGGCTCCCCGCACACGCCTCCACGCGCCCCGGGGGCGTACGCCACGGCGCGTACTGATCCTCCCGCAGACGTGCCAGGATCGGGGGTGCCATGACTTCGACGCCCCCCGGTGCCCCCGGGACCCCCGCCGCCGCGCCCACCGCCCCCGCCGGGCTGCACGGGCCCGTCCTCGCCTGGTTCGACCGGCACGCCCGCGACCTGCCCTGGCGCCGCCCCGAGGCCGGGGCGTGGGGCGTGATGGTCAGCGAGTTCATGCTCCAGCAGACACCCGTCGTCCGCGTGCTGCCCGTCTACGAGCAGTGGCTGGCGCGCTGGCCGCGCCCCGCCGACCTGGCCGCCGACGCCCCCGGCGAGGCCGTCCGCGCCTGGGGCCGGCTCGGCTACCCGCGCCGCGCCCTGCGGCTGCACGCGGCGGCCGGCGCCATAACGGAACGGCACGGCGGCGACGTCCCCAGCGACCACGCCCAGCTCCTCGCGCTGCCCGGGATCGGCGAGTACACGGCCGCCGCCGTCGCCTCCTTCGCGTACGGGCAGCGGCACGCCGTCCTCGACACCAACGTGCGCCGGGTCTTCGCGCGGGCGGCGACCGGCGTGCAGTACCCGCCGAACGCCACCACCGCCGCCGAGCGCCGGCTCGCCCGCGCCCTGCTCCCCGACGACGAGCCGACCGCCGCCCGCTGGGCCGCCGCCTCCATGGAGCTCGGCGCCCTCGTCTGCACCGCGAAGAACGAGGACTGCGGGCGCTGCCCGCTCGCCGACCGCTGCGCCTGGCGGCTGGCCGGCAAGCCCGCCCACGACGGCCCGCCGCGCCGCGGCCAGACCTACGCGGGCACCGACCGGCAGGTCCGCGGCAAGCTGCTCGCCGTGCTCCGCGAGGCCGTCGACCCGGTCGGCCAGGCCGAGCTCGACGCGGTCTGGGACGAACCCGTGCAGCGGGCCCGCGCCCTCGACGGACTCGTCGCCGACGGCCTCGTCGAACCCCTCGCGCACGGCCGCTACCGGCTCCCGCTGGCCTGACCCCTCGGGGCTCCCGCCGCCCCGGCGGCCCCTATCGCCCCCTCCTTTACCCCTGGCCGGGCCCTGTTACACAACCGATGGGCAGCCGTGCGTCCGCCGAGGGCTGCCACGCACAGCCCCGTGACACGGGCTCCGTAGCGTCTTCGACGTAAGCGGACAGGGCTTGTTTCACGGGGATCGGAGGCGGTTCGGCATGGCGCACGGCGAGGTGCTCGACTTCGAGGAGTACGTACGCACTCGGCAGGACGCGCTGCTGCGCAGCGCCCGTCGTCTGGTGCCCGACCCGGTGGACGCGCAGGACCTGCTGCAGACCGCGCTGGTCCGCACGTACGGCCGCTGGGACGGCATCGCGGACAAGTCGCTGGCCGACGCCTACCTCCGCCGGGTCATGATCAACACCCGGACCGAGTGGTGGCGGGCCCGCAAGCTCGAAGAGGTCCCCACCGAGCAGCTCCCCGACGCCAGCGTCGAGGACGCCACCGAGCAGCACGCCGACCGGGCCCTGCTCATGGACATCCTGAAGGTGCTCGCGCCCAAGCAGCGCAGCGTCGTCGTGCTGCGCCACTGGGAGCAGATGAGCACCGAGGAGACCGCCGCCGCGCTCGGCATGTCGACCGGTACGGTGAAGAGCACGCTCCACCGCGCGCTCGCCCGGCTGCGGCAGGAACTGGAGAGCCGGGCCGCCGAGGGCGACGCCCGCGCCCTGCACGCGGGGGTCCTGGAGCGGTCCACCACCGGACGAGGCGAACGGGAGCAGGAGCGTTGCGCGGCCTGAGCGGCAGAGAACGGGCGGCGAGCATCACGGCGGTGGCCGGGCTCGCCGCCGTCGGCGTGCTCGTCGCCGGCTGTTCGACCGGCGGGACCGGCTCCCGCGACGAGGGCCCGGCCCGGCCCGACGAGGTCGCGTCCACGGCCCCCACCACCTCACCGCCCCCCGCCGCCGCGGACAGCGGCGCGGCGCGGGCCGCCGACCGGGTCGACCCGATCGCGCTGCTCAAGGGCGACCCGAAGATCGGCGAGCGGCTCAAGGCCGACCTCAAGCCGTGCACCGCGAACGCCTACCCGGTGGACACCTCGTACGGGAACCTGACGAACTCGACCGCGCCCGACGTCGTCGTCAACGTCATGACCTGCGGGGACGCCGTCGGCATCGGCACCTACGTGTACCGCGAGGAGAACAACCGGTACACCAACGTCTTCATGGCCGAGGACGCCGCCGTCTACGGGGCGATCGACCGCGGCGACCTGATCGTCACCAAGCAGGTGTACGCGAAGGGCGACCCCGTGGCGTATCCGTCCGGCGAGGACGTCATCACCTACCGCTGGACGGGGAACAAGTTCACCCAGCACGACTGGGTGCACAACGACTACAGCAAGGCCGTCGGCGACGGAGGCATCGAAGGTGTCCAGCCCGCGCCGAGCGAGCCCGCGAACTGAAGGGCGGCGAGGCGCACCATGGCCGAGACCCATGTCCTGTTCGTCGAGGACGACGACGTCATCCGGGAAGCCACCCAGCTCGCGCTGGAGCGGGACGGCTTCACGGTGACCGCCATGCCCGACGGACTGTCCGGTCTCGACGCCTTCCGCGCGAACCGCCCCGACATCGCGCTCCTCGACGTGATGCTGCCCGGCATGGACGGCGTCAGCCTCTGCCGGCGGATCCGCGACGAGTCCACCGTGCCGGTGATCATGCTCTCGGCGCGGGCCGACTCCATCGACGTCGTCCTCGGCCTGGAGGCCGGGGCCGACGACTACGTGACCAAGCCCTTCGACGGCTCCGTGCTGATGGCCCGGATCCGCGCCGTGCTGCGCCGCTTCGGCCACGCGGGCGGGCCCGGCGCCGGTGACGGCGGGCGCGAGGAGGCCGCCGAGGCCGGGCCGCTCGCCTTCGGCGACCTGGAGATCGACACCGAGGGCATGGAGGTGCGCCGGGCCGGGGCCACGGTCGCGCTCACCCCGACCGAGATGCGGCTGCTCCTGGAGTTCTCCTCGGCCCCCGGCACCGTACTGTCCCGCGACAAGCTCCTGGAGCGCGTCTGGGACTACGGCTGGGGCGGCGACACCCGCGTGGTGGACGTCCACGTGCAGCGGCTGCGCACGAAGATCGGCCAGGACCGGATCGAGACCGTCCGCGGTTTCGGGTACAAGCTCAAGGGATGAAGCAGGTCAGCAGGTGGTGAAGGGGCTCGCTCTCCGTACCGGGGTCCGCTGGAAGATCGCCGTCGCCATCGCGGCGGTCGGTGCCCTCATCGCGGTCACCCTCAGCCTCGTCGTCCACAACGCGGCCCGGGTCTCGATGCTCGACAACGCGCGCGACGTGCAGATGTGGCGGCTGCAGTTCGCGCAGCGCGTGTACGAGACGTCCAAGCCGAAGGAACCGCGCTTCGGCACCAAGATCAACGACCCGGCGCTGCCGCCGCAGCTCGACCGGCTCATGCGCGAGAAGCGGCGCGGCACCTTCGTCCAGGAGCACCGCGACGGCCCGCCCGAGGTGTGGGCCGCGCTCCCGCTCGGCAACGGCGACGTGCTCTCCCTGCACGTCCCCTTCGCCGACCGCAGCGCCACGATCATGAAGGACCTGGACCGGGCCCTGATCATCGGCTCGGTGTCGGTGGTCTTCGGCGGCTGCGCCCTCGGCGTGCTCATCGGCGGCCAGCTCTCCCGGCGGCTGCGCAAGGCCGCCGCCGCGGCCGGCCGGGTCGCCCAGGGCAACACCGACGTCCGGGTGCGGGACGCCATCGGCGGCGTCGTACGCGACGAGACCGACGAGCTGGCCCGCGCCGTCGACGCCCTCACCGACGCCCTGAACGAGCGCATCGAGGCCGAGCGCCGGGTCACCGCGGACATCGCGCACGAGCTGCGCACCCCCGTCACCGGGCTGCTCACGGCCGCCGAGCTGCTGCCGCCCGGGCGCCCCAGCGAGCTGGTGCGGGACCGGGCGCAGGCCATGCGGACCCTGGTCGAGGACGTGCTGGAGGTGGCCCGGCTCGACAGCGCCTCCGAGCGGGCCGAGCTGCAGGAGCTCGCGCTGGGCGAGTTCGTGGCGCGGCGGGTGCGGGTGCTGGACCCGGAGGCGGTCGTCCGGGTCGTCCACGAGTCCTGGGTCAACACCGACCCGCGCCGCCTGGAGCGCATCCTGGGCAACCTCCTCGCCAACGCCGCCAAGCACGGCAAGGGCCCGGTCGAGGTCACCGTCGAGGGCCGCGTGGTCCGGGTCCGCGACCACGGCCCCGGCTTCCCCGAGGCGCTGCTCCAGGACGGCCCGAGCCGCTTCCGTACGGGCAGCAGCGACCGCGCGGGCCAGGGCCACGGCCTGGGCCTGACCATCGCCGCCGGCCAGGCCCGGGTCCTCGGCGCCCGCCTCACCTTCCGCAACGCGGCCCCCGAGGGCACCCCGGACGGGGCGGGCGGCGCCATCGCGGTCCTGTGGCTCCCGGAACACGCCCCGACGGCCACCGGCAGCTTCCCGGTGCTGCGGCTGGCGGACTGAGCCGCCCCGCGCGCACGGAACGGCCCCCTCACCGCCGGGTGAGGGGGCCGTTCGCGTACGTGTCGGCGTACGCGGATCCGTGGATACGGGCGCGGGCGCGGGGGTCAGACGGTCTCGGCGGCCTTGGGGGCGCCGACGGTCCCGGCGGTGGCCGCGGCCGTCCCGGTCTCCGTCTCCGGCTTCGCCGGGCCGGTGCCGCGCAGGGCGACCTCCTTGACGAAGAAGGCGAGGGCGAAGCCGAGGACGGCGACGGCCGCGCCGACCAGGAAGGCGGAGTGGGTGCCGGCGGCCACCGCGTGCTGGTACGCCTCGCGGACCGCCTCCGGCAGCCGGGCCAGGCTGGCCGCGTCGAGCTGCGCCGAGTGCGCGGTCGCCGCGCCGCCGCCGCTCGCCGTCATCTCGTCCTGCACCTTGCCGGTGAACAGGGCGCCCATGATGGCGACGCCGAAGGAGGAGCCGAGGGTCCGGAACAGGGTGGTCGAGGAGGACGCGACGCCCATGTCCTTCATCTCGACGCTGTTCTGGGCGACGAGCATCGTGATCTGCATCAGGAAGCCCATGCCGGCGCCGAGGACGGCCATGTACACGCCGGAGACGAACCGGGTGGTGTCGGTGTCCATCGTGGACAGCAGGTACAGGCCCGCGACCATGAGCGCGCCGCCGATGATCGGGAAGACCTTGTACTTGCCGCTGTTGGTGGTGACCCGGCCGACGACCAGCGAGACGACCATCATCGACAGCAGCATCGGCAGGAGCAGCAGGCCGGAGTTGGTGGCCGAGGCGCCCTGGACGGACTGCTGGAACAGCGGCAGGAAGAGGACCGCGCCGAACATCACGAAGCCGGTGATGAAGCCGATCAGGGACATCAGGCTGAAGTTGCGGCTGCGGAAGATGTGCAGCGGCATGATCGGGTCGCTCGCGCGGGTCTCGACGAAGAGGAAGGCCGCGAGGGCCAGCACGCCGCCGGCCGCGAGGCCGACGATGGTGGCCGAGCCCCAGGCGTACTCCGTGCCGCCCCAGGTGGTGACCAGCACGATCGCGGTGATGCCGACGGTCAGCAGACCGGCGCCGAGGAAGTCGATGCGGGTGCCGGTGGCGCGCTCCTTCTTCGGCAGGTGCAGCACGGCGGTGATCATGGCGAGGGCCACGACGCCGAGCGGCAGGTTGATGTAGAAGGACCAGCGCCAGCCCCAGTGGTCGGTGATGGAGCCGCCGACGAGCGGTCCGCCGATCATGGCGAGGGCCATCACGCCGGCCATCATGCCCTGGTACTTGCCCCGCTCACGGGGCGGGATCAGGTCGCCGATGATCGCCATCACGCCGACCATCAGACCGCCGGCGCCCAGGCCCTGGATCGCGCGGAAGCCGATGAGCTGGCCCATGTCCTGCGCCATGCCGCTGAGCGCGGAGCCGATCAGGAAGATCACGATCGAGGTGAGGAAGACGCCCTTGCGCCCGAACATGTCGCCGAGCTTGCCCCAGATCGGGGTGGAGGCGGCGGTGGCCAGGGTGTAGGCGGTGACGACCCAGGAGAGGTGCTCCAGGCCGCCGAGCTCACCGACGATGGTCGGCATCGCGGTGCCGACGATCATGTTGTCCAGCATCGCGAGGAGCATCGCGATCATGAGGGCGAGCAGGACGACGCGGACGCTGCGCGGCTGCTTGCCCTCCGCCACGGCCGGTTCCTGACCAGTCTGTTTCTTCGCCATGTCGCGTTCCCCGTTCCCTTACTTGCCGCCCGGCTAGTTATTACACTGGGGAAGGTAGACCCCCAACTTGCCGGTCGTCAAGTAAGTACATGTGGAAGCGAGAGACCATGGCCCAGGCCCGAGGCAACACCCGCCAGCGCATCCAGGACGTGGCCCTCGAACTCTTCGCCGAGCAGGGGTACGAGAAGACCTCCCTGCGCGAGATCGCGGAACGCCTCGACGTCACGAAGGCCGCGCTGTACTACCACTTCAAGACCAAGGAAGACATCCTGATCGGCATCTTCGAGGACCTCACCCGCCCCATGGACGAGCTGATCGCCTGGGGGGGCAAGCAGCCCCGCACCCTGGAGAACAAGCAGGAGATCCTGCGCCGCTACCAGGCGGCGCTGCTGAACGCGGCCCCGCTCTTCCGCTTCATGCAGGAGAACCAGGCCACCGTGCGCGAGCTGAGCATCGGCCTGACCTTCAAGGAGCGCATGATCGCGATGGTCGGCCTGATCCAGGAGCCGGAGTTCTCGATGACCGACAAGGTGCGCTCGGTCAGCGCGATCTTCACGATGCACGCCGGCACGTTCTTCATGGAAAACATCGAGGGCGACACCGAGGAGAAGCACGAAGCCGTCCTCGAGGTCGCCCTCGATCTGGTCGGTCAGGCCCACCAGGACCGTTAGACCGCAGTTGTCGCCGTTCAGCGCCTGAGCGCCGTCACGCCGTCAGCGTCAGATGGAGACGCCGTGGGACCGCAGGAAGGCGGCCGGGTTCACGGCGGAGCCGTAGTTCGGGGTGGTGCGGATCTCGAAGTGCAGGTGCGGGCCGGAGCTGTTGCCGGTGTTGCCCGAGAGGGCGATCCGCTGACCGGCGCCGACCTGCTGGCCGACGTTGACCTGGATCTTCGACAGGTGCGCGTACTGCGAGTACGTGCCGTTGGCGTGCTTCACGACGATCGCGTTGCCGTACGCCGGGCCGTCGCCGCCACCGTTGGGGCCGGCCTTGACGACGGTGCCGGCCGCGGCGGCCTTGACCGGGGTGCCGGTCGGGACGGCGAAGTCCTGGCCGGAGTGCTTGTGGGCCCACATGGCGCCGCCCTGGTTGTAGCTGGCGCTGAGGGTGTAGGCGCTGACGGGCTTGACCCAGGCGGCGGCCTTCTTGGCGGTGACGGTCTTGGCCTGCGCCTTGGCGGCGGCGGCCTTCACCTGGGCGGTCTTGGCCTGGGTGGCGGCCTGAGCGGCCTTGGCCTGGGTGGCGGCCTGGTTCGCGATCGCGGCGGACGTGGCGGTCGCGGTGCCCGCGACGGCGGCCGTGCCCTCGGCGGCGAAGGCGGACCCGGCCCCGGCCACCAGCGACGCTCCCAGGCCGGCGGTGGCGAGGGTGGCGACGGCGGCGATACGGATGCTGGGCTTCATGACGCGCTTCGACATACGGGGGAGAACCTCCGGACAGAACGGGACCCGACGCGACAGCGGTCGACGCCGGGCTTGCTCATCCTTGGTAACCCGCACCCCCAGCCATCCCAAAACACCCCATCTACGACATCGCCTCGTAGCGATCTCCCCAGCGGATCGCCTCTTTACGGCCCCCGAGACGATACGCGAAACCGGACATAACGCCCGCGATCGATCGGTTTAACCCCATGTCGCGGCCGTCCCGAACCGCCCGAAAGGCCGCACGATGTCCCGTTCGGGACCTCCGGGACCAAAGTCCCGCCCCCCGAGCCGCTCCCGGCGCCCGCTCCCCCGGGAACGACCGACTATTCCTCCTAGTACCCCCCAAAACGCCTGTGCGCCTTGTCACCACCCCACCCCCGCCAATGGGACCTGGGTCACGCGACCCAACCCTCCCGAACACCCTCCACGGCCCCCCGCGCCCCACTAACTTCCGGGACATGAACGAGGACATCACCGAGATCGAACTCGCCGACGCCATCGCCGCCGTCCGCGACCAGCTCGTCGACGCCGCCGCCCGCGCCACCGGACAGCCCGTCGCCTTCGAGGTCGGCGACATACAGATGGAGTTCACGATCGAACTCCGCAAGGAGCTCAAGGGCGGCACCAAGGTGAAGGCATGGGTCGTCGAGGCCGGCGCCGACGCGGCCCGCACCCGGGGCGAGACCCACCGCGTCGCCTTCACCCTCAAGCCCCGCACCGCCGCGACCGGCGGGCCCTGGCTGGTGGGGAACGAGGAGGCGGCGGACCTGTCCGGCTTCGGGCCCGGAGCCGAAGACCGGTGACGGCCGACACCGTCCTCGCCGTCTTCGGCAGACAGCAGGGCACCGGCGTCCTCGTCGCCCCGCGCCTGCTCCTGACCAGCGCCCACGTGGTGGGCGGCGCCCACAGCGCGGACATCGCGATCCCCGGCCGCTCCGGGCTCCGGCGCTTACAGGTGGTCTGGTCCGACGACCGGCTCGACGCGGCCCTGCTGTCGAGCCCCGAGGACCTCGGCCCCGCCGCCCTCCGGATCGGCTCCGTCGCCACCGACCGCCCGGTCCCGGGCTGCGAGATCCGGGGCTTCCCCCGCGTCCAGCGCTACGACGGGCACAAACCCGACCTCGACCAGTACACCGGCACCGTCCTGCCGATGGCCGGGCTGCTCCGCCGCACCCTGACCGTCGAGCTCGACCACCCGCCCGTCACCGCCGACGAGGACGGCCCCTCCCCGCTCGCCGGCCTCTCCGGAGCCCCCGTCCTCGTCGGGGACAGCCTGCTCGGCATCGTCCGCGCCGTCCCGCGCGGCCGCGGCCACCGGCGCCTGGAGTGCGTCCCCCTCACCGCCCTCCTCGCGGACGAGGAGGCGAGCCGCTGGCTCGGCACCGTCACCGCCCGCCTCACCCCCCACACCCGGGACCAGCCCTACGAGGAGGAGTACGCGGAAGCCCTCGGCGCCGCCTACCGCCGCACCCGGATCTTCGGCCTCGACGAGCTCGGCAAGCGCGCCTCCGCCTGGGACCTCGACACCGCCTACCTCTCCCTGGAGGCCGCCCCCCGCGACGGCGACACCGTCCCCGTGCCCCGCCGCGTCGACGACCTGCTCGCCGCCCGCCCCCGCGTCCTGCTGCGCGGCGACGCGGGCGCCGGGAAGACCACCCTCATGTGGTGGCTGGCCGCCCACGCCGCCGCCGGAACCCTCGGCCCGGAGCTCGCCGGGCTCAACGGCCTCGTCCCCTTCGTCGTCCCCCTGCGCTCCCTGCGGGCCCGGGGCAACGGCTTCCCCGGCCCGGCGGAGCTGCCCGGAGTCGCCGGACTGATGATCGACGCGGCCCCCGAGGGCTGGCCGGGCCGGGTCCTGGCCGCCGGACGCGGACTGCTCCTCGTCGACGGCCTGGACGAGGTCACCCAGTCCGACCGGGAGGACGCCCACGGCTGGCTCGGCGGCCTGCTGGCCCGCTACCCCGGCACCCGCTGCGTCGCGACCGTACGCCCGCACGCCGTGGCCGCCGACTGGCTGGGCGCCGAGGGCTTCGAGGAGCTCACCCTGCTGCCCCTGCGCGGCGACGACATCCAGGCGTTCGTCGCCGCCTGGCACGAGGCCGCCCGCCTCGACTCGCCCGACGGCGAGAACCTGGCCGACCTCGAACAGGACCTGGCCCAGCAGTTCCGCCACAACCCGAACCTCGCCGAGCTGGCCCGCACCCCGCTCCTCTGCGCGGTGATCTGCGCCCTGCACCGCCAGCGGGAGGGCTTCCTCCCCGAGAACCGCTGGGAGCTGTACGACTCCGCCCTCAGGATGCTGCTGGGCAGCCGCGACGAACGGCGCCGCATCGACGCCCCGGACGGCATCCGCATGACGGTGGAGGAGCACACCCAGCTCCTCCAGCGCCTGGCCGCGTGGCTGGTCCGCGTCGGCCACACCGAGTTCACCCGCGACCAGGCCGTCCAGCGCCTGGAGCGCGATCTCCCCGGCATGCCCCGCGTCCGGGACCAGGGCGGCACGGCGGACATCCTCACCCACCTCGTCAACCGCAGCGGCCTCCTCCAGGAGCCCACGGACGACGTCTTCCAGTTCGCCCACCGCACCTTCCAGGACTTCCTCGCCGCGAAGGAGTTCGTCGAGGACGACGTCCTCCCGGAACTCCTCCGCCACGCGTACGACCAGCAGTGGCACGACGTCCTCCTGCTGGCCGCCGGCCACTGCAAGCGCCGCGACCTGCCCGTCCTCGTGACGGGCCTCCTGGAGGCCGGATCCAAGACCCGCAAACGGGACCTGAAGACGACGCTGTACGTCCTGGCGGCCCTGGCCGCCCAGCACACGGCCTGGCTGGACGAGTCGGTCCGGCGCCGCGTCGACAAGGCCGTCCAGTCGGTCGTACCCCCGCGGAACCCGGAACAGCTGTCCCAGCTGGCCCGGCTCGGGGCGTACGTACTGCCGATGCTGCCGGGGCCTCGGGAGACGCCCAAGGACTCCCTGGCCATGGTCACCGAGCTGATCTCCGTCATCGGCGGGACGGTGGCCCTCCCCTACGCCCGCGCCTTCGCGGAGGCCGGTGAGGCACACCGCTTCGCGACGAGCTGGGCCATGTTCCCGGCGAGGCCCTTCGCCCAAGAGGTCCTCACCCACATCCGGGACCACCCGGTCGGTGTCCTCCGGCTCGCGCACATGCGGCTCCTGCGGGAGCTGCCCCACCTCACGCGCTTCGTGGTCATGGGCGACATACCCGCAGCCGAGTTCACCGAGGCGCTCGGAAACCGGCCGCTCCGGGATCTCAGCATCGCCATGAACGACGCGCTGGACACGCTCGACTTCCTCGCCTCGCTCGACTGCTCCGAGCTCGGCATTCTGAGCGTCATCAGATGCTCCCTGACCATGCGCCTGGAACCGGTCAGAGAGCTGCCCGCGCTCCGGATGCTGATGCTCTCCGGCCTCCAGGACACCGACGGCACACTCGACCTGACCCCGCTCGCCGGACTGCCCGAGCTGGCCGTGCTCGTCACCGGCGTCCCCCGCAAGAACCTGATCGGCGCCGAAGCCCTCGGCGACCGCCTCACCGCCGGCTGAAAAAGGGGCGGCCCCGGAACCAGCAGGTTCCGGGGCCGCCCCTCACGGCGTCAGCCGACGATCAGCGTCAGGCTTCCTTGGACAGGTTCGGACCCGCCCCGCCCGCCGCCTCGATCGGAGGCACGTCCGGCAGGGCCGACTTCTCCTCGCCGCGGAAGGTGAAGGTGCGCTCGTCGCCCTCTCCCTCCGTGTCCACGACCACGATGTGACCGGGGCGCAGCTCGCCGAAGAGGATCTTCTCCGACAGGGTGTCCTCGATCTCGCGCTGGATCGTCCGGCGCAGCGGCCGGGCGCCCATCACGGGGTCGTAGCCCTTCTTGGAGAGGAGCTCCTTCGCGGACTGGGAGAGCTCGATGCCCATGTCCCGGTCCTTCAGGCGCTCGTCCACGCGGCTGATCATCAGGTCGACGATCTGGAGGATGTCGTCCTGGGTCAGCTGCGGGAAGACGATGATGTCGTCCACACGGTTGAGGAACTCCGGGCGGAAGTGCTGCTTCAGCTCGTCGCTGACCTTCGCCTTCATCCGCTCGTAGTTGGACTTCGTGTCGCCCTGGGCCG
Organism: Streptomyces sp. NPDC048659; assembly: GCF_040650575.1. NCBI lineage: Bacteria > Bacillati > Actinomycetota > Actinomycetes > Kitasatosporales > Streptomycetaceae > Streptomyces > Streptomyces sp. NPDC048659. The sequence goes on from NZ_JBEZHM010000004.1 coordinate 32,728, forward strand.
CGAAGCCCAGGTTGAAGCCCTTCGAGATGTCCCTGGTCCCGAGGTTGGTCGTCATGATGATGACCGTGTTCTTGAAGTCCACGACCCGGCCCTGGGAGTCGGTCAGGCGACCGTCCTCCAGGATCTGCAGAAGGGAATTGAAGATATCGGGGTGGGCCTTCTCGACCTCGTCGAAGAGGACCACGGAGAACGGCTTGCGGCGCACCTTCTCGGTGAGCTGGCCGCCCTCTTCGTAGCCCACGTATCCGGGCGGCGAGCCGAAGAGCCGGGAAACCGTGTGCTTCTCGCTGAACTCCGACATGTCGAGGGAGATCATCGCGTCCTCGTCGCCGAAGAGGAATTCGGCGAGCGCCTTGGACAGCTCGGTCTTACCGACACCGGACGGGCCGGCGAAGATGAACGAGCCACCGGGGCGCTTCGGGTCCTTCAGACCGGCCCGCGTACGGCGGATGGCCCGCGAGAGGCCCTTGACGGCGTCCTTCTGGCCGATGACGCGCTTGTGGAGCTCGTCCTCCATGCGCAGCAGGCGGCTCGACTCCTCCTCGGTCAGCTTGAAGACCGGGATGCCGGTGGCGGTCGCGAGGACCTCGGCGATGAGCTCGCCGTCGACCTCGGCGACGACGTCCATGTCGCCGGCCTTCCACTCCTTCTCCCGCTTGGTCTTCGCGGCGAGGAGCTGCTTCTCCTTGTCGCGCAGGGAGGCGGCCTTCTCGAAGTCCTGCGAGTCGATCGCGGACTCCTTGTCCCGGCGGACGGAGGCGATCTTCTCGTCGAACTCGCGGAGGTCCGGCGGCGCGGTCATCCGGCGGATGCGCATCCGGGAGCCGGCCTCGTCGATCAGGTCGATCGCCTTGTCCGGGAGGAAGCGGTCCGAGATGTAGCGGTCGGCCAGCGTCGCGGCCTGGACCAGCGCCTCGTCCGTGATGGAGACGCGGTGGTGGGCCTCGTAGCGGTCGCGCAGACCCTTGAGGATCTCGATGGTGTGCGGCAGCGAGGGCTCGGCGACCTGGATCGGCTGGAAGCGGCGCTCCAGCGCGGCGTCCTTCTCCAGGTACTTGCGGTACTCGTCGAGCGTGGTGGCACCGATGGTCTGGAGCTCACCGCGGGCCAGCATCGGCTTGAGGATGCTGGCGGCGTCGATCGCGCCCTCGGCGGCGCCCGCACCCACGAGGGTGTGGAGCTCGTCGATGAACAGGATGATGTCGCCGCGGGTGCGGATCTCCTTGAGGACCTTCTTCAGGCGCTCCTCGAAGTCACCGCGGTAGCGGGAGCCGGCGACCAGCGCGCCGAGGTCCAGGGTGTAGAGGTGCTTGTCCTTGAGGGTCTCGGGCACCTCGCCCTTGACGATGGCCTGCGCCAGGCCCTCGACGACGGCGGTCTTGCCGACGCCGGGCTCGCCGATGAGGACCGGGTTGTTCTTGGTGCGGCGGGACAGCACCTGCATGACCCGCTCGATCTCCTTCTCGCGCCCGATGACCGGGTCGAGCTTGGACTCGCGGGCCGCCTGGGTGAGGTTGCGGCCGAACTGGTCGAGGACCAGGGACGTCGAGGGCGTGCCCTCGGCAGGGCCGCCGGCGGTGGCGGCTTCCTTGCCCTGGTAGCCGGAGAGCAGCTGGATGACCTGCTGCCGGACCCGGTTGAGATCGGCGCCCAGCTTCACGAGGACCTGGGCGGCGACGCCCTCGCCCTCGCGGATCAGGCCGAGCAGGATGTGCTCGGTGCCGATGTAGTTGTGGCCGAGCTGGAGGGCCTCGCGGAGCGACAGCTCCAGGACCTTCTTGGCACGAGGGGTGAAGGGGATGTGACCGGACGGGGCCTGCTGGCCCTGGCCGATGATCTCCTCCACCTGCTGGCGGACCGCCTCGAGCGAAATCCCGAGGCTCTCCAGGGCCTTAGCGGCGACACCCTCACCCTCGTGGATAAGGCCCAGGAGGATGTGCTCGGTGCCGATGTAGTTGTGGTTGAGCATCCGGGCTTCTTCCTGAGCCAGGACGACAACCCGCCGCGCGCGGTCGGTGAACCTCTCGAACATCGTTAATCGCTCCTCAGAGCGGTCAGTCAGTTAGGGGTCGATCCCCTCCCTGTCCTTCCGCAGCTTAGTCCCGCAAGCGGGGACCGCTCATTCCAACTGCCGACATCCGTCCGGATCACCCCCTTACTTCTGGGGAGACCTGCTGCCGAACAGCCGACAAATGCTCCAACTCGATGGTGCGAGACGATGTTCCCGCAGGCCAAGTGGTTACCCGCGCCTCCAGTACGCCGATGGCGAACGTGAGACGCCACTGCCCGCGAGCCACCCCTCCTCACATGGAATGTCTTACCCGTAAGGACGGACACTCCATGCGGCGCACCCCTGTTCCCTCCGCTACGGGCGAACACCCTTGCGCTCTCGAATGCACCCGTACGCCCCCATCATGGACACTCCGCGCACCGGATCAAGGACCACCGGTCACCGGTGCCGTCGTGCCACGTAACCAAGGACCCCTCGAAGGCGTTCCCCCGGTATGCCCTTCACCGTCCCGCTCCCCCGCTCGCCGTTCGACGGCGGTACGGCGCGGTGGTACGAGCACGAGCTCGGCTGGGCGGCGGTGGCCGGGCCCCCGGTGCAGCTCGTGACGGGGCTGCGCTTCGACGTGCTGGAGATGCCCGCCGCCGCGGGTCGCGGGGTGCTGCGCCGGATGGGCGCGGACACCGGACCGGTCGCCCTGATGGGGCGGCGGATGCGGCTGCTGGTGGCCGCGGGGAGCGCGGAGGAGCTGCCCGGACTGCTGGAGTGGCTGGAGTGGGGCGGGATCACGCTGGATCTCGCGGCACTGGGCGCCGACGGCCGGATGGCCGCGCCCGTTCCTCCTGGCTGGAGCCGTTCCGGCAGCCCCGGCGCCCCGGTGTGGCTGAGGCCCCCGGAGCCCGGACGCGAGGTGGAGTCCTCACTGCCGGCCCTGCGGCCCGCCGTGCGGGGGCGTGCCGTCGGCGAGGGGGCCGGCGCCCCCTGTCTGGCGCGGCTCGTGGCCGCGGCCGCCGCGGAGTGCCACCGGGTGCGGCTGCTGAGCACCGCCCGGAGCCACCCGCGGGGGGCGGACCAGGCGACTCGGCAGCCGGCGCCTCAGCGGTTGGCGTCCTCGTAGGCCGCCTTGATCTCCGCGGGCACCCGGCCGCGGTCGTTCACGTTGTAGCCGTTCTCCTTGGCCCACGCGCGGATCTTCGCGGTGTCCGGGCTGCCGCCGGAGGCGACGACGCGGCTCTTGCCCCGGGCGCCGGCGCTGCGGCCACCGGTGCGGCGACCGCTCTTCGTGTACGGATCGAGCAGATCGCGGAGCTTGTCCGCGTTGGCGGTGGTGAGGTCGATCTCGTAGGACTTGCCGTCCAGCGCGAACGTCACGGTCTCGTCCGCCTCGCCGCCGTCGAGGTCATCGACAAGAAGGACCTGAACCTTCTGTGCCACCGGATTTCCTTTCATCGAAAATGCAGTACGCGGAAAGGAAACCGCTTTTCCCGGAAAAACACAAACCCCTGGGAGAGGTTCAGAACCCCGGGAACGCGGGAAACGTGCGCGATTCGGACATAGGCACCGGCTTAGCCGGCGGCTCACAGGTGCAGAAGCATCCGGCTGTTGCCCAAGGTGTTCGGCTTCACTCGTTCGAGACCCAGGAACTCGGCGACGCCCTCGTCATAGGAACGCAGGAGCTCGCTGTAGACATCTCCGTCGACCGGAGTCTCCCCGATCTCGACGAAGCCGTGCTTCGCGAAGAAGTCGACTTCGAAGGTGAGGCAGAAAACCCGGCGCACCCCCAGCCATCGGGCGGTGTGCAGCAACTTGTCCAGCACCTGATGTCCCACTCCGGCGCCCTTGAAGTCGGGATCCACGGCGAGAGTGCGGACTTCGGCGAGGTCTTCCCACATCACGTGGAGCGCGCCGCAGCCCACGACCGCCGCGTCCTCGTCGCGTTCGGCGACCCAGAACTCCTGGATGGACTCGTAAAGCGTCACGGTCGCTTTGTCGAGCAGGATGCCGCGGCGCACGAAGGGGTCGACGAGACGGCGCACGGCGGCGACATCGGAGGTGCGGGCCCGGCGTACGGTGACGGCATTGGCGGAAGGCATGGGGGGACGTTATCGCCCCGCGGCGCCCGGTTCCGCGCCGCCCTGCTCGGGTGCCGCGTTCGGCTCGGGAGTGTCTCCCTGGACGATACGCACGGCGGCGTTCAGGGCCTCGCGCTGTTCCGGCGACATCATGCCGAAGAAGGCGACCAGGGCGGCGGCGGGGTTGTCGCTCTGCGCCCAGGCTTCGTTCATCAGTGCGGCCGAGTAGGCGGCCCGGGTCGAGACCGCCGTATATCGATAGGCGCGGCCCTCGACTTCCCTGCGGACCCAGCCCTTCTGATGGAGATTGTCCAATACGGTCATGACGGTGGTGTAGGCGATGGACCGTTCCTGCTGGAGATCCTCCAGGACTTCCCGGACGGTCACCGGGCGGTTCCATTGCCAGACGCGGGTCATGACGGCGTCTTCCAGCTCTCCCAATTGGCGGGGCACAGCGTCACCCTAGTGCGCGGGCGCCGAATAATCCCCCATTGGCACACATTCACTAAGAAAACGCCCTGCAAGAGAGCAAAAAGGACGTACGGCCTGACGGCGGTCGTACGTCCTCGGGGGCGCGGGCCGCTAGGAGGCGGCGCCGCCCTGCTGCTTGGCGGACTCGGCGCGGGCCAGGGCGGCGTCCACGATCGCGTCTTCCTTGGTCTTGTTCGGTCCGCCCTGGCTCTTCACGATCGTGACGACCAGACCGATGAAGAAGACGGCCATCACGACCGGGGGCAGGAGCGCGGATACGTAGTCCATGGCACCCAGACTAACTAGCCCGCCACCCGTTCCTCGGGCGGGGGCGGCGGTACCGGCCGTCGGCGCGGCGGGAAGACCTCGGAGGGCTTCGGCACCGGGCGCTCGCCCGGCGCCGGCGGCTTGGGCGCCGGCTTGCCCGGCGTCCCGGAGCCGGAGCCGCTCGCGGCGGCGGCGCGCCCGCCGGGCAGGGCCAGCAGCCGGGCGCGCGGGGCGGCGACGGCGCGGGCCGGGGCCACCGCCTGGGCCACGCGGGCCAGCCGGGCGCGGACGGATCGTTCCGCCAGCACCTGGCAGCGGGCGAGCAGCGCCCCGGCGACGGGGTGGTGCCGCAGCGCCCGCAGGGCCGCGAGGTCGTCGGCGCCGGGGTCGTAGCCGGCCGCCAGGGCGTCCTGGAGGAGCTCCAGGTAGCCCGTCAGGGAGCCGGGCAGGGCCTGGCGGTAGCGGACCAGGTCGGCGAGGAGGAAGGCGCGCAGCCGGCCCGCCTCGGCCACCGTCTCGTCCACCGACTCGGCCAGGCGCAGGCAGTCCTGGACGTCGTCGTCCTGAAGGGGGGCGGGGTTGAGCGCGGTGGCGAGGGCGCGACGCAGGACACGCAGCTCGTCCGCGCTGAACGCCATGCCGCCGCGGGATCCGTAGGGCGTGGGCATGGACCGACGATACGCGCTAATCGGACAAATCTGTCGCTTTTCGATCTTCCCGGCGGGTCGGTCCCGCCGGGACGCTCACATGCGCGAGACGTTGCGTTCGTACACCAGCCGCAGACCGATCAGAGTCAGCCACGGCTCGTGCGCGGCGATCTCCTTCGAGTCGGCCAGCACCATCGGCGCCAGACCGCCGGTCGCGATCACGGTGACCTTCGACGGGTCCCCGTTCGGGCCGGCCAGCTCCCGCCGCATCCGCCCGACCACGCCGTCCACCTGGCCCGCGTACCCGAAGACGATGCCGGACTGCATGGCCTCGACCGTGTTCTTCCCGATCACGCTGCGCGGCCGGGCCAGCTCGATCTTGCGGAGCATGGCGCCCTTCACGCCCAGCGCCTCCACCGAGATCTCTATGCCCGGCGCGATGGCGCCGCCCGCGTACTCGCCGCGCGCGGTCACCGCGTCGTACGTCGTCGCCGTGCCGAAGTCCACGACGATCGCCGGGCCGCCGTACAGCTCGACCGCCGCGACCGCGTTGATCACCCGGTCGGCGCCGACCTCCTTCGGGTTGTCCGTGAGCACCGGGACACCCGTCTTCACACCGGGCTCCACCAGGACCGCGGGGACGTCCCCGTAGTAGCGGCGGGTCACCTCGCGCAGCTCGTGCAGCACCGAGGGGACCGTCGCGCAGATCGCGATCCCCTCGATGCCGTCGCTCAGCTCGACGCCGAGCAGCGGATGCATCCCCATCAGCCCCTGCAGCAGCACCGCCCACTCGTCGGCGGTGCGGCGCGGGTCCGTGGAGATGCGCCAGTGCTCCACGATCTCGTCGCCGTCGAAGAGGCCGAGGACCGTCTGGGTGTTGCCGACGTCGATCGTGAGCAGCATCAGACGGCCGCCTCACGCAGATCGAGCCCGATGTCGAGGATCGGCGACGAGTGCGTGAGGCCGCCCACCGCCAGGTAGTCCACCCCGGTCGCCGCGTACGCCGCCGCGTTCTCCAGGGTCAGCCGGCCCGAGGACTCCAGGACCGCCCGCCCGGCGACCAGCGCCACGGCCTCCTCGGTCTCGCCCGGGGTGAAGTTGTCCAGCAGGATCAGGTCGGCACCCGCGTCCAGGACCTCGCGGACCTGGTGCATCGTGTCCACCTCGACCTCGATCGGCACGTCCGGGAACAGCTCCCGCACCGCCTTGAACGCCTCCGTCACGCCGCCGGCCGCCACCACGTGGTTGTCCTTCACCAGCGCCGCGTCCGACAGCGACATCCGGTGGTTGACGCCGCCGCCGCAGCGCACCGCGTACTTCTCCAGGGCGCGCAGCCCCGGCGTCGTCTTGCGGGTGTCGCGGACCTTCGCCCCGGTGCCCTCCAGGGCGTCCGCCCAGGCGCGGGTGGCCGTCGCGATGCCGGACAGGCGGCACAGGATGTTCAGCGCGCCGCGCTCGCCGGTCAGCAGGTCACGGGTGCGGGCGGTGACGCTCAGCAGCTTCTGGCCGGCCTCGACCCGCTCGCCGTCCTCGACGTGCCGCTCGACCTCGAACTCGTCGGTGCACACGATCGACAGGACCGCCTCCGCGACCCGCAGACCCGCCACCACACCAGCCTCACGGGCGGTGAAGTCGGCGGTCGCGACGGCGTCCTCGGGCACCGTCGCCACGGTCGTCACGTCGACGCCGCCGTCGAGGTCCTCGGCGATCGTCAGGTGCGCGATGTCCTCGACCTGCACCGGGTCGAGCCCCGCGTCGGCGAGGAGCAGCGCGAGCGCCGGGTCCAGCCCGCACTCGAACTCCTCCTCCCCGCCACAGCCGCAGCCGTCGCCGCAGCCGCCGCCCTCGGCGGGCGCGCTGATCTGGATCAGGGGAACGTCCACGGGCTGCGGACGTGCTTCTTCGGGCGTGCTCACGGCTACGGCTCCATGGATGCGTCGGGGCTTACGGGAGGAAAGTCTGCGGTGGCGGTGCGCCGGACCACCAGCCGGCGGTCGGACGTCAGGCGCACGACCAGGTGCCGCCGCCAGCGCTCGTCGTCCCGCTCGGGACGGTCCTCGCGCCAATGGCAGCCACGGGTCTCCTCGCGCTCCTGCGCGGCGGCCACCAGGACCCGGGCGACGCACAGCAGGTTCGTGGTCTCCCAGGCGTCCACGCCGGGCACGGCCGCCTTGCGGTCGCCCTCCGCATCCAGCCGCAGCGCCTCCAGCGCGTCGGCCGCGTCGGACAGGCTCGCCGCGGACCGCAGCACACCGGCGCCCTCGGTCATCGTCCGCTGCACGTCCCGGCGGACCTCCGGCCCGATCAGGGCGAGCACGGTCGAGCCCCCGGCCGACGCGTCGACGACGGGCAGCCCCTCGCGGTGCGGCCCGTGCGCCGTGATGTCCTCGGCGATCCGCTCGGCGAAGACCAGGCCCTCCAGGAGCGAGTTCGACGCGAGCCGGTTGGCGCCGTGCACACCCGTGCAGGCGACCTCGCCGCACGCGTACAGGCCCGGCACCGTCGTCCGGCCGTACAGGTCGGTCCGCACCCCGCCGGAGGCGTAGTGGGCCGCCGGGGCCACCGGGACCGGCTCGGTCACCGGGTCGATGCCGTGCGCCCGGCAGGCGGCCAGGATCGTCGGGAAGCGCGTCTCCCACATCTCGGCGCCGAAGTGGCGGGCGTCGAGGTACATGTGCTCCGTGCCCTGCTCCAGCATCCGGCGGGTGATCGCCTTGGCGACGATGTCCCGGGGCGCCAGCTCGGCCAGCTCGTGCTGCCCCAGCATGAACCGCACCCCGTCCGCGTCGACGAGGTGCGCGCCCTCCCCGCGCACCGCCTCGGAGACCAGCGGCTGCTGGCCCTCCGCGCCGACGCCCAGGAACAGCACCGTCGGGTGGAACTGCACGAACTCCAGGTCCGAGATCTCCGCGCCCGCGCGCAGCGCCAGCGCGACCCCGTCACCGGTGGAGACCGCCGGATTCGTGGTGGCCGAGAACACCTGCCCCATGCCGCCCGTGGCCAGCACCACGGCGGGCGCCCGCACGGCACCGACCCCGTCGTGCTGCCCCTCGCCCATCACGTGCAGGGTGACCCCCGCCGTACGCCCCTCGGCGTCCTTCAGCAGGTCCAGCACGAGGGCGTGCTCGATGGTCCGCACGCCCCGGTCGCGGATCGCCTCGACCAGCGCCCGGGAGATCTCCGCACCCGTCGCGTCGCCGCCCGCGTGCGCGATCCGGCGCCGGTGGTGACCGCCCTCGCGGGTCAGCGCGATCTCGCCCTCGTCCGTACGGTCGAAGTCGGCGCCCGTCGCGATCAGCCGGCGCACCGCGTCCGGCCCCTCCGTGACCAGGGCCCGCACGGCCCGCTCGTCACAGAGCCCGGCACCCGCCACCAGCGTGTCGTCCAGGTGCTGCTCCGGGGTGTCGCCCTCGCCGAGCGCCGCGGCGATGCCGCCCTGCGCCCAGCGGGTCGAACCGTCGTCGAGCAGCGCCTTGGTCACCACGACCGTGCGCAGCCCCGCGGCGGTGCAGCGCAGCGCCGCGGTCAGCCCGGCGACACCCGAGCCGACCACGACGACGTCGGCGTCGATGGACCAGCCCGGGGCGGGCGCCTGCAGCCGTATTCCGGTCACTTCACGGCTCCGAACGTGAGGGGGATGTTGTCGATGAGCCGCGTGCCGCCCACGCGCGCGGCGACGGCGAGGACGGCGTCCCCGTCGTGCCCGTCCTCGACCTCGGTGAAGTCGGCCGGGTCGACCAGGGCCAGGTAGTCCAGGGTGAGCGGCGGCTCGGCGCGCGCGGCCTCGTCCAGCACCGCGCGGGCGGCGGCCCGCACCGCCTCGGCGCCCCCGCCCTCGGCCGCCTGGGCGACCGCGTGCGCGTCGGCCGCGGCACGGGCCTCGCCGAGCCGCGACAGCGCCTGCGCGCGGACGTCGCCCCGCCCCTGGGCGCCCGGCAGCGCCGTCGCGCGGGCGCGCAGCGCCTCCTGGGCGGCCAGCCGGTCCCGGGCGGCGAACAGCGCGCGGGACAGCGCCAGGGCCGTACGCCGCTCCTCGGCCGACAGATAGCGGTTACGGCTGGACAGGGCCAGGCCGTCCGCCTCCCGGACGGTCGGCACGCCGACGATCTCGACCGGGAAGTTCAGGTCCCGGACCATGCGCCGGATCAGGGCCAGCTGCTGGGCGTCCTTCTGCCCGAAGAAGGCCAGGTCGGGGCCGGTCAGGTGGAGGAGCTTGGCGACGACGGTGAGCATCCCGTCGAAGTGGCCGGGCCGGGAGGAGCCTTCGAGGCGCTCCCCCATGGGCCCGGCGGTGATCCGCACCTGCGGCTCGCCGCCCGGGTAGACCTCGTCGACCGCCGGGGCGAAGCAGACGTCGGCGCCGGCCGCCTGAGCGAGCGCGAGGTCTGCGTCCAGGGTCCGCGGATACCGGTCGAGGTCCTCGCCCGCGCCGAACTGCAGCGGATTGACGAAGACGGTCACGACCACGGTCCCGTCGGCGCCGACCCGCTCCCGCGCGGCCCGCACCAGCGTGGCGTGCCCCTCGTGCAGGGCCCCCATGGTCATGACGACGGCCCGCCGCCCGGGGCCTTTCAGCGCCCGCAGCTCAGCCCCCGTACGCACCGGAGAGAGGCTCATCGTCGGTCATCCCCCTCGGCGAGCACGCCCAGCAGATCCTCGGCCAGCTCGGGCTTGAGCAGTCCGTGCGCGAGCGCCCGGTCGGCGGTCGCGCGGGCCATCGCCAGATAGCCAGCGACGGTGCCGGGCGCGTGCTTGTGGAGCTCGGCGACGTGCGCGGCGACCGTGCCGGCGTCCCCCCGGGCGACGGGCCCGGTCAGGGCGGCGTCGCCGGACCGCAGCGCGTTGTCCAGGGCGGCGCCGAGCAGCGGCCCGAGCATCCGGTCGGGCGCGGAGACACCGGCCGAGCTCAGCAGCTCCATGGCCTGGGCGACGAGGGTGACCAGGTGGTTCGCGCCGAGGGCGAGGGCCGCGTGGTACAGCGGCCGGTTCTCCTCGGCGATCCACTCGGGCTCGCCGCCCATCTCGATGACCAGCGCCTCGGCGGCCAGCCGCAGCTCGTCGGGGGCGGTCACGCCGAAGGAGCAGCCGGCCAGCCGCTGGACGTCCACGGCGGTGCCGGTGAAGGTCATGGCGGGGTGCAGCGCGAGCGGCAGCGCACCGGCCCGGCGCGCCGGGTCCAGCACCCGGACCCCGTACCGCCCGGAGGTGTGCACGATCAGCTGCCCCGGCCGCACGGCCCCGGTCTCGGCGAGCCCCTGGACGAGCCCGGGCAGGGCGTCGTCGGGCACGGTGAGCAGCACGAGGTCGGACAGGGCGAGGACCTCGGCGGGCTCCTTCACGGGCACGTCGGGCAGCAGGGTCGCGGCGCGGCGCCGGGAGGAGTCCGAGACGGCGGACACGGCGACGGGCCGGTGTCCGGCGAGCCGCAGCGCGGCGGCGAGGACGGGTCCCACCCGTCCCGCTCCGACGACTCCCACGGTGAGCCGGGCGGGCCGGTCCTCCGCGCGGTCGGCGTGGTGCCGGGTCTCTGGTGGTGCGTTCACGATCGGGTCGGCCTTCCGTTCCAGTCCTCGGCGGGTACCGGACGATTTCTGGTCATGCTACGCCAGCGTTTCGCGCACCCCCGTGGCTGTCCACAGGGTGTGGGCACCAGTGTGAAGATCTGCGCATGACGACAGCAGAGGCGACAGAAGAGACAACGGAAGAGAACCCCGGGAACGCATCGCCCGAGGACGTGACGGCGGCCCTCCGCAAGGCCCTGCGCGAGGCCCCCCGCCGGCTGTGGGACGCCTCCACGGACGGCACGGTGGCCGCGAGCCTGCGCGAGCTGGCCGACTGGGCGGCGCGCACCGAGCACGCGGAGGCCCCGCTGGACGTCTACGGCGACGGCGTGGTGACCGAGCTGGAGACGCGGGTCGCCCGGACGCTCGGCTTCCCGGCGGCGGCGTTCTTCCCGACCGGCACGATGGCCCAGCAGGTGGCGCTGCGCTGCTGGGCGGCCCGCACCGGCAGCCCGACGGTGGCCCTCCACCCCCTGGCCCACCCCGAGGTGCACGAGGAAGGGGCGTTCACCGCGGTCAGCGCCCTGCGCACCACCCACCCCACCACGTCCCCCCGGCTGCCCACGGCGGAGGAGGTACGGGACCACCCGGAGCCCTTCGGCACCCTGATGCTGGAGCTGCCGCTGCGGGACGCGGGCTTCGTGCTGCCGAGCTGGGAGGAGCTGACCGAGGTGGTGGAGGCGGCCCGGGAGCGGGACGCGGTGATCCACTTCGACGGCGCGCGCCTGTGGGAGACGCCGACGCATTTCGGCCAGGAGCTGCCCGAGATCGCGGCCTTGGCGGACTCGGTGTACGTGAGCTTCTACAAGTCGCTGGGGGGCATGTCGGGCGCGGCGCTGGCGGGCCCCGAGGACCTGATCGCGGAGGCCAGGGTCTGGCGCCACCGCTACGGCGGCAACGTCTTCCAGCAGTACCCGGCGGCCCTGTCGGCCCTGCGGGGCCTGGAAACGGAGCTGCCGGCCCTCCCCTCGTACGTGGCCCACGCCCGCATGGTGGCGCAGACCCTGCGCGAGACCTTCGCCGAAGCGGGCACCCCCTGGTCCCGGGTCCACCCGGAGCAGCCGCACACCCACCAGTTCCAGGTGTGGCTCCCGTACCCCGCGGAGGAGCTCAACACGGCGTCCCTGGCCCTGGCGACGGAGGGCACGGCCCTGTTCCGCCGCTGGTTCCCGGCCCCGGCGGGCGGCCCGCCGGGCATGTCGCTGACGGAGGTGACGATCAGCGCACCGGGCCTGACCTGGACGGAAAAGGAGGTACAGGAAACGGCCAGGCGCTTCCTGTCCCACCTGCCCCGGTAACGGGAAGGCACGGACGGGAGCGGGGGACGGGCAGGGGGCCGCGTTCCAGACGTCAAGCGTGATTTGTGGCGCGGAACAAGGCCCCGCACAGGACTCGACCCCGCTCCGCGCCGTAAATCATGCAGTCAGGAACGCGGCCCCCTGCCCGTCCCCCGCGCACCACCCACCGATTGACGCCCCTGGTCAAATGAGGCGACAGCACCCCACCCCGCCCCCGCACCATAGGGGCGTGAGCGTGACGATCGACATCACCGGACTGCCGCACGAGCGGATCTCCTTCTGCCCCTCGCCGCTGGCGGAGCTGGGCAACGCCCTGCACGCGCTGGCGGAGCCGGGGCACCACGCCAGGCTGCACGCGTGGACGACGGCGACCTCCGCCGCCCTGAAGCCCGAGCTGGCGGACCGGCTGCACGAGGCCGACTTCATGTGGCGGTCCACCCGCTCGGACTTCCTGCTGCCCGCCGAGCCGCGCGAGACGCTGGCGGAGGAGCTGGACGACCTGGACCGCCTGGACGACGAGAAGTTCGTGGGCGCGGCCCTGGAGATCTCGTGCAGCACCCGCTACTCGGAGGGCATCCCGTCCCCGCTGGTGGACGAGCGGAGCCGCCGCCGCGCCCTGGACCTGGCCGCCGCGCGGGGCCCGCGGCAGGCGGCGTTCGTGGAGCGGATGCTGGCCGAGCCGACGGCGACCCGGGCGTGGATCCGCCGCCTCCTGGAGGACTGCGACGACGCGTTCTTCGCGGACACCTGGCGCCGGGTCCGCGTCCAGCTCGCGGCGGACGCCCGCCACAAGACGGAGCTGCTGCGCCGCAAGGGCCTGGCGGAGGCGCTGACGGCGGCGTCCGGGGCGCTCAGCCTGGAGGAGGGCCCGCACGGCACCAGCAGGATCGTCGTGGACAAGCTGGTGCACGGCCGGACGGAGGCCCAAGGGACGGCGGTGACGCTGGTGCCGACGGCCTTCGGCTGGCCCCACCTGTTCGCGACGAGCGCGCCGGGCTGGCAGCCGGTGATCCAGTATCCGGCGGCGACCCGCGAGGTGGGCGGCGTGGAGCCGGTGGACATGGTGAAGGCGCGCCTGGAGGCGATAGCGCACCCCATGAGAATGCGCCTGTGCCGCAACCTGGCACGAGGCGCGTACTCGACGTCCGAACTGGCGGACGCGTACGGCATCACGCCCCCGGAGGTCTCCCGGCACCTCACGATCCTCAAGAAGGCGGGCCTTCTGACGACGCAGCGCAGGGGCCGCTACGTCCTGCACCAGCTGGACTTCCCCGTGGTGGCGAGACTGGGCAGCGACTTCCTGGAGTCGATCCTGCGCTAGCGCAGCAAAAAGAAGGCCCGGCGCCCGCCAGGAGAGGCCCCCCTAGAGCCCCCCACCCCCGGCCCGCACCAGCCCGGTCTCATAGGCGAGCACGACGACCTGCACCCGGTCGCGCAGATCGAGCTTGGTGAGGATGCGCCCCACATGCGTCTTGACGGTGGCCTCGGAGAGCACGAGACGGGCGGCGATCTCCCCGTTGGAGAGCCCCTGGGCGACGAGGAGCATGACCTCGCGCTCGCGGTCGGTGAGCCGGTCGAGCCCGTTGTCGGCGGAGCGGCTCTCGGCCCCGGTGGAGGGCAGCATGGGCGAGAAGCGGTCGAGGAGCCGCCGGGTGGTGGAGGGCGCGACGACGGCATCGCCGCTGTGGACGGAGCGGATGGCGGCGAGGAGCTCGCCGGGCGGCACGTCCTTCAGCATGAACCCGCTGGCCCCGGCCTTGAGCCCGGAGAACGCGTACTCATCAAGATCGAAAGTAGTAAGGATCAGAACCTTGGGCGCCCCGTCCTGGGAACAGATCCGCCGCGTGGTCTCGACCCCGTCGAGCTTGGGCATCCGCACATCCATGAGCACCACGTCGACGTCGGTCCCGCGCAGCACCTCGAGGGCCTCGACGCCGTCGCCCGCCTCGGCGACGACCTCCATGTCGGGCTGGGCGGCGAGCACCATGCGGAAGCCGGTGCGCAGCAGCACCTGGTCGTCGACGAGCATCACGCGGATGGACATGGTGTTCCTTCGGTGTTCGGTCAGTGGGCGGACTTGAGCGGAAGCAGGGCGCTGATGCGGAACCCGCCGCCGGGCCGCGGTCCCGCGTCGAGGGTGCCACCGACCATGCCGACCCGCTCCCTCATGCCGATGAGGCCGTGGCCGCGCCCGTCGGCGCCGCCGTCCTCGTACATCTCCTGCGGCGCGCCGCGCCCGTCGTCCTCGACGAGCAGCCCGAGCCCGTCGTCGAAGTAGACCAGACGGACGCTGGCGCCGACGTCGGGGCCGCCGTGCTTGCGGCTGTTGGTGAGGGCTTCCTGGACGATCCGGTACGCGGTGAGCTCGACGCCGCTGGGCAGCGGGCGCGGGGTGCCCTCGATCTTGAAGTCGACGGCGAGCCCGGCGCCGCGGACCTGCTCGACGAGGTCCTCGATCTGCTGGACGTCGGGCTGGGGGACGTACTCGCCGGCCTCCTGGTGCTCGCCGGTGCGCAGGATGCCGAGCAGCCGGCGCATCTCGGCGAGGGCCTGGCGGCCGGTGCCGGCGATGGTCTCCAGGGCCTGCTTGGCGGTCTCGGGCGAGGAGTCCATGACGTAGGCGGCGCCATCGGCCTGGACGACCATGACGGAGACGTTGTGGGCGACGACGTCGTGCAGCTCGCGGGCGATCCGGGCGCGCTCGGCGGCGACGGCGACCTTGGCCTGGGCCTCGCGCTCCTTCTCCAGGCGGGAGGCACGTTCCTCCAGCTGCGCGAAGTAGGCGCGGCGGGTGCGCAGGGAGTCGCCGAGCACCCAGGCGAGGGCGAAGGGCACGGTCATGATGACGGTGAAGAAGACGCTGGCGGCGGAGGAGCGGGAGTCCTCCAGGGGCCAGCGCAGCTGGGAGAGGGTGGCGGCGCAGAGCCCGCCGACGAGGGCGAGCCGGGAGGCCCAGCGGGGCCCGTCGTGCGCGGCGACGGTGTAGATGATCACGAGCATGGCGAAGTCGGCCATGAACGGGACGACGCCGAAGGCGAGCTGGACGAGCCCGAGGAGGACCGTGAGGACCAGCATCTTCTCGGGCAGGCGCCGCCGCAGGGCGATGACGAGCGAGTAGAGCGCGGCGATCCCGGCGTATCCGGCGACGGCGGTGCCGGCCGGGGCGCCCCCGGCGATCCACAGCAGGGAGAACCCGAACAGGACGACGGCCCAGAAGGTGTCGACGCCGGTCGGGTGTCTGCGGATGAAGTCGTAGAGGCGCTGCACGTGACCCAGCGTAGGGAAAGGGGATAGGTGCAGGGGTCAACCGTGGGGGCGATCCTTCCCGTGAGGCCCGTACTCCCCAAGGTGGAGACTGGGGCGCGTGACGGATGAGACGTGTCAGTGGCGGGAGTGGCAGGGCTGGCGTGAGGCCACGGAGAAGGCGCTGTACGGCCCCGGGGGCTTCTTCCTGCGGCCGGAGGGCCCGGCGGGGCACTTCCGCACCTCGGTGCACGCCTCGCCGCTCTTCGCGGGGGCGGTGGCCCGGCTGCTGGTCCGCACGGCGGAGGAGCTGGCCACGGACGAGCTGGCGCTGGTGGACGTGGGCGCGGGCCGGGGCGAGCTGCTGACGGGGGTGCTGGCGGCGCTGCCGCCGGGCCTGCGGGTGCGCGCGTACGGGGTGGAGCGGGCGGCCCGCCCGCCGGGCCTGGATCCGGGGATCGTCTGGACGGACCGGGTGCCGGAGGGCGAGCGGGGCCTGCTGTTCGCGAACGAGTGGCTGGACAACGTGCCGGTGGACGTGGCGGAGGCGGACGAGGACGGGACGCCGCGCCGGGTCGAGGTGCGGGCGGACGGGGCGGAGCGGCTCGGCGCCCCGGTGACCGGGCCGGACGCGGAGTGGCTGGAGCGCTGGTGGCCGCTGCGGGAGCCCGGGGAGCGGGCGGAGATCGGGCGGCCGAGGGACGAGGCGTGGGCGGGCGCGGTGGCGGCGCTGGCGGCGGGGACGGCGGTGGCGGCGGACTACGGGCACGTCCGCGCGTCGAGGCCGCCGTTCGGCACGCTGACGGGCTTCCGGGAGGGCCGGGAGGTGCCGCCGGTGCCGGACGGCGGCCGGGACCTGACGGCGCACGTGGCGATGGACGCGTGCGCGGCGGCGACGGGCGCGGAGCTCGTCACCCAGCGCGAGGCCCTGAGGGACCTGGGCCTGACCGGGACCCGCCCGCCACTGGCGCTGGCGTCGAGCGACCCGGCGGGTTACGTCCGGGCGCTGGCGGCGGCGGGCGAGGCGGCGGAACTGCTGGCGCCGGGGGGCCTGGGGGACTTCCTGTGGCTGGTACGGCGGGTCCGGGACGCCGGGGGCCCGGGGGGATACTGATGCACATGACGGAGACGACGGTCGGCATCGGCGGCGCGGCGGAGAGCACCGACATGGTGCTGAACATCGGCCCGCAGCACCCCTCCACGCACGGGGTGCTCCGGCTGCGGCTCGTGCTCGACGGCGAGGTGATCCGCGAGGCGGAGCCGGTGGTCGGGTACATGCACCGGGGCGCGGAGAAGCTGTTCGAGGCGCGGGACTACCGCCAGATCGTGATGCTGGCGAACCGGCACGACTGGCTGTCGGCGTTCTCGAACGAGCTGGGCGTCGTGATGGCGGTGGAGCGGATGCTCGGCATGGAGGTGCCGGAGCGGGCGGTGTGGACGCGCACCCTGCTGGCGGAGCTGAACCGGGTCCTGAACCACCTGATGTTCCTCGGCTCGTACCCCCTGGAACTGGGCGGCATCACCCCCGTCTTCCACGCGTTCCGGGAGCGCGAGGAGCTCCAGACCGTGATGGAGGAGGTCTCCGGCGGCCGGATGCACTACATGTTCAACCGGGTCGGCGGCCTCAAGGAGGACCTGCCGGCCGGGTGGCTGGGCCGGGCGCGGCAGGCGGTCGCGGACGTGCGGTCGCGGATGGACGTGTACGACCGGCTGGTGCTCGGCAACGAGATCTTCCGGGGCCGGACGCGCGGGGTCGGGGTCCTGTCGCGGGAGGCGGTGCACGGGTACGGGGTGTCGGGGCCGATCGCGCGGGCCTCGGGCGTCGACTTCGACCTGCGCCGGGACGAGCCGTACCTGGCGTACGGGGAGCTCCAGGACGTGCTGCGGGTGGTGACCAGGACCGAGGGCGACTGCCTGGCGCGCTTCGAGTGCCTGCTGGACCAGACGCACAACGCGCTGGAGCTGGCCGACGCGTGCCTGGACCGGATCGAGGAGTTGCCGCGGGGGCCGATCAACCAGCGGCTGCCGAAGGTCCTCAAGGCGCCGGAGGGGCACACGTACGCCTGGACGGAGAACCCGCTGGGCATCAACGGCTACTACCTGGTCTCCAAGGGCGAGAAGACCCCGTACCGGCTGAAGCTGCGCTCGGCGTCGTACAACAACATCCAGGCGCTGACGGAGCTGCTGCCCGGGACGCTGGTCGCCGACATGGTGGCGATCCTGGGATCGCTGTTCTTCGTCGTCGGCGACATCGACAAGTAGCGGTCGGCGTCCCGGGCGGGAGCCCACGGGCAGGGGACTGCGAGCAGGGGCTACGAGTTGACCGCGCCGCGCAGCTCGGCGACGTCGAGCTGCTCGGTCTCGTCGTGCGCGGTGAGGTCGATGACCTGGCCGACGGCGCGCTGCTCGGGGGCGGGGCGGGTGACGGCCGCGAGGACCTCCTCGCCCACGACGTCGGCGAGGTCGGCGTCCTGGACGGCCTCGATCGCGGCGGCGGTCTTCTGGGTGCCGAAGTAGTCGAAGCCGCCCGCGGGACGGGGGGCGGGCCGACGGGCGGCGTACGGGACGATCGCGGCGGCGGCCGGGACGTGCCGCATGGCGGGCGCCTTGGTGTGCTCGTCGCCGAGGCCACCGTCGGCGGGGGCCTCACCGGCACCCTCACCGGCCTCGACGGCTCCACCGGCTTCACCGGCTTCACCGGCTTCACCGGCTTCAACGGCTTCAACGGCTTCAACGGCTTCAACGGCTTCAACGTCCGCACTGGCCTCAACAGCTCCAGCGGCCCCACCGGCCTCAACAGCCCCAGCGGCCTCGTTGACCTCACCGGCCTCGTCGACCCCACCGACTCCACCGGCCTCCCGGTGCTCCCCCCGCGCCTCCAGGTCCCGCAGCGCCTGCGCGGCCTTGCGGAAGGTCTCGGCGGTCAGGGCGGTGCCGGCGGCGGGCAGGGCCTTGGTCTCCGGGGCGGCGGCCTCCAGGGCGAGCACGCGGCGGCCTTCGAGGGCGCTGGCGCGCTCGGTCTCGGCGGTCGCGTAGCGGCGCAGCAGGTCGGCGTGCTCGCCGCGCAGTCCGGCGAGCTCGACCCGCTTGGCGCGCAGCTTCGCGTCGAGGCGGGCGCGCAGCTCGCGGGACTCCTCCAGGTCGGACTCCAGCTCGGCGACGCGCTCGTCGTGCTTCCACTGGTCGGCCGTGCGGGCCCGGTTGAGCTCGGCGACCTGGCGGCCGGCGCTGTGGTCCCAGCCGCGCATGACGACGGCGCCGCCGACGGCGACGGCCGCGGCGGCGGCGACGAGCAGTCTGAGCACCAGCGTGTCGCCGAGCAGCCAGGCGCCCCCGGCGCACAGGACCGACGCCCCGGCGACCGCCGAGGGCGGCAGGAGCTTGTGCAGGGGCGGGGAATGGCGGTGGCGTCCACGTGGCATGGCCTGAAATTTACCGTGCGTAGGGGCCGTATGGGGCCCCGCCCCGGCAATCTCTTGGCGAGTTCTCGCCGTCCAGGCCCGGGGCGGAGCGATTCCGGACTGAATCACTCCGATTCCCCTCTCGGCGCGCCTACTTCTTGAGCAGCCCCTTCGACTCCAGATACTCCTTCGCCACGTCCTCCGGCTTCGCGCGCTCGGCGTCGACCTTGCGGTTGAGTTCGGCGAGATCCGCCGTCGTCAGAACCTTGGTGATCTTGTCGAGCGCGGCGGCGATCTCCGGAGATCCGGCGTCCTTCGCATTGACCACGGGCAGCACGTTGTCCGCGTTCTGGAGCTTCTTGTCGTCCTCCAGGAAGACCAGGCCGAAGGAGTCGACGGTCGCGTCCGTCGTGGTGGTGAGGACCAGTTGGTCGATGCCGTCCTTGACCGCCTGCTTGGCCTGCGGGGTGCCGACGCCCTTGGGGTCCACGCCGGTGACGTCGATGCCGTACGTCTTCTTCAGACCGGGCGCGCAGAAGGGGCGCACCTCGCATTCGTCACCGGCCGCGATCTTCACCTTCAGCTTGGCGCGGCCGAGGTCGGAAAGGGTCTTCAGGTTGTTCTTCTCGGCGAATTCCCGGCTCACCGCGAAGGCGTTCTGGTCGACGGCCTCGCCGACCGCGAGCACCTTCAGTCCGCGCGGCTCGGCGAGCTTCTTCAGCGCCTCGGTGGTGGCGACCGGGTCACCGGAGGCGACCGGCTTCTCCTCGGGCGCCTTCGGCCCGTTCACCTTGGCGTTGAGGAATTCCGCGAGCGTCGCCGCGTATTCCGGTACGACGTCGATCTCGCCCTTCTCCAGGGACGGCTCGTACAGCTCGCGGTTCTTCACCGTGGTGACGCTCGCGTCGTACCCGGCCGCGTCCAGCGCCTGGGCGTAGAGCTCGGCGAGCACCTTCGACTCGGTGAAGGCCGCCGCGCCGACGACCAGGGAGCCCTTGCTCCCGCCGTCGGCCGCGGAGGCGCCGCCGCCGGACTTCGACTTCTCCAGGCTGTCGCCGCCGCACGCGGCCAGCGAGACCGTCAGCGCCGCCATGCCCACGACCGCGCCCGCGATTCGCGAGGTCCTGCTCACAAGATCACCCATCCCACATCTCAAGCGTTTCGAGAGCTTCACGTCGTTGCTTCGTTGCGTCGTTGCTTTGTTGCGTCACTGCGTCACCGTGCCGCTTTCCGGTCAGCGCGGGAGTCCGCGTCCGAGCAGCCGGTCCGCGGCCACCAGCAGCGCCTCCACGAGGAGGGCGAGCAGCGCCACGAGCACCGCGCCCGCGACCACCTGCGGGGTGTCGTACGTGTTGAATCCGGCGGTGATGATCCGCCCGAGGCCGCCCTGGCCGACCATGGCGGCGATGGTCGCGGTGGCGACCACCTGCACGGCGGCCGAGCGCAGACCGGCCATCAGCATCGGCCGGGCCAGCGGCAGTTCCACGCCGCGGAAGAGCTGCCCGCCCGACATGCCCATCCCGCGCGCGGCCTCCACCACCGCGCGGTCCACCTCGCGCACCCCCACGTAGGCGTGGGTGAGCAGCGGCGGGATCGCGAAGAGGACGAGCGCGACGACCGTCGGCACGTACCCCGCGTTGCGCAGCGGCGAGACCATGAAGAGGGCGAGGACGGCGAAGACCGGGACGGCCCGGCCCACGTTGGAGAGGTTGACGGCGAGCGCCCCGCCCTTGCCGAGGTGCCCGAGCCACAGGCCCAGGGGCAGCGCCAGGGCGCAGGCGAGGAGCAGGGCGAGCCCGCTCACGTACAGGTGCTCGGTGAGGCGGTGCCAGACGCCGCTCTCGCCCGCCCAGTTGGCCCCGGTGGTAAGCCAGGACCAGGTGTCGGTGACGACGCCCATCTCAGGCACCCCCCGCCCGGCCGGCCCGGACCCGGGTCCAGGGCGTGAGGAGCCGCTGGAGGCCGAGGAGCAGCAGGTCGGCGACGACGGCGAGCAGCACGCACAGCACGGAGGCGGTGAGCACCTGGGCCTTGAAGAAGGTGGGCAGGGCGTCCTCGATGAGGTTGCCGAGGCCGCCGCGGCCGACGAGGGAGCCGATCGTGGTGAGCGCGATCGTGGAGACCGTCGCCATCCGGACACCGGCCATCAGGGCGGGCAGCGCGAGCGGCAGCTCGACCTCCCAGAGCATCCGGCCCGGCCCGTAGCCCATGCCCCGGGCGGCCTCCTTGGTCTCGGCGGGGACGGCGGCGAGGCCGGCCAGGACGCCGCGGACCAGGATGGTCAGCGAGTAGAGCACCAGGCCCGTGACGACCAGCGCCGAGGACAGCCCGAGCAGGGGCAGCAGCAGCGAGAACATCGCGAGCGAGGGGATCGTGTAGAGCAGCGTGGTGAGGCCGAGGACGGCGCCGGACAGCCGGGGGCGGGAGCGCACGAGCAGCGCGAGCGGGAAGGCGACGGCGATCCCGATGAGGACGGAGACCGCGGTGATTCCCACATGCTGGACGGTGGCGTCGGTGAGCTCCTGGGAACGGGTGCGCAGATACTCGCCGCAGATCCAGTCGTTCGTCACCAGGCAGTTCGTCCCGGCCATGCGCCCCTCCCCCCTCGCCACGAGCTTGTCCGGACGTCCGCGAACACACGTCCGTCACCTGCCTGGCGACCCTAACCCCCGGCACCGACACTCACCGGGGAACGCCACAATGTGGAAATACTTCCTTCACACAAGCCGGTCCGCGAACGGTCAGAATGGGGAACCATGATCCGGTTCGAGAAGGTGACCAAGCGGTACGCGGACGGGACCACCGCCGTCGACGACCTCTCCTTCGAGGTCGCCGAGGGCGAGCTGGTGACCCTCGTCGGCCCGTCCGGCTGCGGCAAGACGACCACGATGAAGATGGTCAACCGGCTCGTCGAGCCGACCGAGGGGCGGATCCTGCTGGGCGGCGAGGACGTGTCCGCCGTCGACCCCGTACGGCTGCGCCGCACCATCGGGTACGTGATCCAGCAGGTCGGGCTCTTCCCGCACCGCACGGTCCTCGACAACACGGCCACCGTGCCGGCGCTGCTCGGCTGGAAGAAGGCGCGGGCCCGCGAGCGGGCCGCCGAGCTGCTGGACCTGGTCGGCCTGGACCCGGCGGTCTTCGGCCACCGCTATCCGGAGCAGCTCTCGGGCGGCCAGCGGCAGCGGGTCGGGGTGGCCCGCGCGCTCGCCGCGGACCCGCCGGTGCTCCTGATGGACGAGCCGTTCGGGGCGGTGGACCCGGTGGTGCGGGAGCGGCTCCAGAGCGAGTTCCTGCACCTCCAGGCGACCGTCCGCAAGACGGTGCTGCTGGTCACCCACGACCTGGAGGAGGCCGTCCGGCTGGGCGACCGGATCGCCGTGTACGGGCAGGGGCGCATCGAGCAGTTCGACACCCCGGCCCGGGTGCTGGGCGCCCCGGCGACCCCCTATGTGGCCGACTTCGTCGGCGCGGACCGCGGCCTGAAGCGCCTCGCGGTCACCCCGGTGACGGAGGCGGACCTGGAAACGGCGCCCCGCGCGGGGGACGCGGCGACGGAAACGGCGCCCCGCGCGGGCGGCTCCGGCGGGTCCGCCGAGGCAGCCGCGGACGCCGCGACATCCCCGGCGGACCCGTCCCCCGCCCTCCCCCTCGGCGCCTCCCTGAAGGACGCGCTCGCGCTGCTCCTCCAGCACGACGCCGGCCGGATCGCGGTGCACGCCCCCGGCGACCCGGACCGGGTGCTCGGCTCGCTCACCACGGACGGGGTGCACCGGGCGCTGCGCCGGGCCCGGCCGGAGCTCAGCTCGCGCTGAGGCCCGGCCGCACGCTCAGCTCGCGCTGAGCCGGCCGCTCATCCAGACGAGGCCCGGCGGGATCTCGCGGTTCCACGTGTTGAAGTTGTGGCCGCCGCTGTCCAGTGTGATCGAGGAGACCTTCGCCGGGTCCTTCACCTTCTTGACGAAGGCCCGGGTGCCCGCGAGGTTGCCCTCGCCGTGCAGGGACGTGGTCACCAGGAAGGACGTCGGGCCCTGGGGCAGGTGGTCCAGGCTCCACAGCAGGTCGGCCCGCTTGCGCGCGGCGTCGTCGCCGTGGAACAGGTCGCCGGTCGTCACGTCGTCCGCCGCCTGGTAGTACGCCGAGAAGCCCGCGCCCGCCGCGAACCGGTCCGGGTGGTGCAGCGCGATCTTCAGGGCGCAGTAGCCGCCGGTGGAGTTGCCCATGAAGCCCCAGTTCCGCGGCTTCGTGCCGACCCGGTACGTCTCCGAGACCGCCTTCGGCAGGTCCTGGGCGAAGAAGGTCTCCGTCTGCGGCCCGCCGGGCACGTCGACGCACTCGGTGTCCCGGGGCGGCGCGACCGTGGGCCGCAGCATCACCAGGATCATCGGCTGCATCTTCTTGTCCTTGGCCTGCTGGTAGGCCGTCTTGGGGTACTTCAGGCCCTTCAGCAGGTTCTCGGCCGTGCCCGGGTAGCCGGTCAGTACCACGGCGGCGGGGAACGTGGAGGTGGCGTACCGCGCCTGGAAGTACTCGGGCGGGAGGTACACGTACGCCGGGGAGTCGATCCCCGACTTCTCGCCCGCCACGACGATCTTCTGTATCTGTCCGCCGACCGAGGGACGTCCGCCGCCCGGCACGTCCAGCGCCTGGGTGCCGACGACCTTGATGTCCTTGGAGCCGGCCGCGTGGTCGACGACCACGCCCATGTCCTGCTCCTGGCCGAAGAGGTCCGCCCAGGAGCCGTAGAAGAGGAAGGAATTGTTGGCGGCGAGACCGACCGAGGCGAACAGGGCCACCTGGGTGGCGAGCAGCAGGCCGATCCGCCCGAGGACCTGGCGCCAGCCGCCGCGCGCCAGCTTCGGCCACAGCCAGATCGTGGCGGCGAAGAGCAGCACGGCGAGCGTGACCGCCACCGCGAGAACCGTGTTGCTGGTGAGACCCATGAGACGTCCGAGCTTTCTGCCTGATTTTTCCCTGAAATTTCCTCGGCGGTCAGTGAACCCGCCCCATCGCCGCTCCGTCCTAGAGGGCGCAAACCTCCGGTAGGTAACCGACCCGCGCGCCCTACCGGATCAACGATCTCTCGCGGAGCCACGGGAAGCACGGGAAGCGATGTCTGTCACGGTAGATGGGGACAAGTCCGGATCGGTTCCGGATCGTGTACGCCGGATTCTGCGCGGACCCCGACCGGAAAAGGTCCCCGCGTTGATCGGAACGGCCTGCACGCTGATCGGTCTGATCGATGTCGCCGCGGGGGTCTTCCCGCGGTTCCGCGCCAGCCGCATGCACGCGGTCGCGGAGATCCTGCCCGGCACCCTGGGCCCGCTCTCCGCCGCCCTGTCGCTCAGCGCCGGCGTCCTGCTGCTGCTCCTCGCCCACGGCCTCAAGCGCAACAAGCGCCGCGCCTGGCGGGCCGCGGTGGTCCTGCTGCCGATCGGCGCCGTCGCCCAGTTCCTCTGGCGGCACTCGATCACCGGAGCGCTGCTCTCCGTCGCGCTCCTCGCCCTGCTCGTACGCCACCGGGACCAGTTCGCCGCGCTGCCCGACCCGCGCAGCCGCTGGCGGGCCCTCGCCAACTTCGTCCTCATGGGCGCCGGCTCCATCCTGCTCGGCCTCGTGATCGTCAGCGCCCACCCGCGCCGGGTCGTCGGCAGCCCCAGCCTCACCGACCGCCTCGAACACGTGCTGTACGGCCTCTTCGGCGTCGAGGGCCCCGTCGCCTACACCGGCAACGTCGACTGGACCGTCGGCTACTCGCTCGGCGCGCTCGGCATGCTCACCGCGCTCACCACCATCTACCTCGCCTTCCGGCCCGAGCACCCCGCCGCCCGGCTCACCGAGGACGACGAGACCCGGCTGCGGGCCCTCCTCGACAAGCACGGCGCCCGCGACTCCCTCGGCCACTTCGCGCTCCGCCGCGACAAGGGCGTCGTCTTCTCCCCCAGCGGCAAGGCCGCAGTCTGCTACCGCGTCGTCTCCGGCGTCATGCTCGCCAGCGGCGACCCCATCGGCGACGTCGAGGCGTGGCCCGGCGCCATCGAACGCTTCATGGACGAGGCCAAGGCCCACTCCTGGACCCCCGCCGTCATGGGCTGCTCCGAGACCGGCGGCCAGGTCTGGACCCGCGAGACCGGGCTCGACGCCCTCGAACTCGGCGACGAGGCCGTCGTCGACGTCGCCGACTTCTCCCTCTCCGGCCGCGCCATGCGCAACGTCCGCCAGATGGTCAAGCGGATCGAGCGCAACGGCTACACCACCAAGGTCCGCCGCGTCGCCGACCTCAGCGACGGCGAGCTCGCCCGGATCCACCGCGCCGCCGAGGACTGGCGCGGCACCGACACCGAACGCGGCTTCTCCATGGCACTCGGCCGCATCGGAGACGCCGGCGACGGTGACGCCGTCATAGCGACCGCCCACAAAGACGAGCCCGAGAACGCCGACTCCCCCTACGGCGACCTGAAGGCGATCATCCACTTCGTGCCCTGGGGCAAGGACGGCATGTCCCTGGAGCTCATGCGCCGCGACCGCTCCGCCGACCCCGGCATGAACGAGCTGCTCATCGTCGCCTCCCTCCAGGACGCCCCCCGCCTCGGCATCAAGCGGGTCTCCCTCAACTTCGCCATGTTCCGCGCCGCCCTCGCCCGCGGCGAGAAGATCGGCGCCGGCCCCGTCCTGCGCATGTGGCGCGGGCTCCTCGTCTTCCTCTCCCGCTGGTTCCAGATCGAGTCGCTCTACAAGTTCAACGCCAAGTTCCAGCCCCGCTGGGAGCCCCGCTTCGTCGTCTACCGCAAGAGCCGCGACCTCCCCCGCATCGGCTTCGCCGCCATGCAGGCCGAGGGCTTCGTGAACGTCGCCCTCCCCCGCCCCTTCCGCCGCCGCTCCCACCGCCCGGCCCCCCGCCCCTGCGCCCACATCGTCCCCGGCCAGAGCGACCACCCCGAGGTCCACGCGGCCTGAGCCGCCGCGTGGGCCCCGGGGCGGGGGCAGGCCCTAGGCTGAACACATGAGTACGACGATCGGCCGGGGCACGGCGCTCGGCCTGCCGGAGTGGGACCGCTGCGCGGTCATGGGCGTGGTCAACGTGACCCCCGACTCCTTCTCCGACGGCGGCCGCTGGTTCGACACCACGGCCGCCGTCAAACACGGCCTCGACCTCGCCGCCCAGGGCGCCGACCTCATCGACGTCGGCGGCGAGTCCACCCGCCCCGGCGCCAGCCGCGTCGACGCCGACGAGGAGCTCCGCCGGGTCATCCCCGTCGTCCGGGGCCTCGCCGCCGAAGGCGTCACCGTCTCCGTCGACACCATGCGCGCCACCGTCGCCGCCCAGGCCGTCGCCGCCGGCGCCACCCTCGTCAACGACGTCAGCGGCGGCCTCGCCGACCCCGGCATGATCCCCGCCGTCGCCGCCGCCGAGGTCCCCTTCGTCGTCATGCACTGGCGCGGCTTCAGCGAGAACATGAACAGCCTCGCCGTCTACGAGGACGTCGTCGGCGAAGTCGTCACCGAACTCCGCACCCGCATGGAGGCCGTCGTCGACGGCGGCGTCGCCCCCGAGCGCGTCGTCCTCGACCCCGGCCTCGGCTTCGCCAAGCTCGCCCCCCACGACCTGGCCCTCCTCGCCCACCTCCCCCGGCTGCGCGCCCTCGGCCGGCCCCTCCTCGTCGCCGCCTCCCGCAAGCGCTTCCTCGGCCACGTCCTCGCCCACGACGGCGCCGCCCCGCCGCCCGCGCGCGAACGCGACGCCGCCACCGCCGCCGTCTCCGCCATCGCCGCCCGCGAGGGCGCCTGGGCCGTCCGGGTCCACGAGGTCCGCGCCACCGCCGACGCCGTACGCGTCGCCAGAGCCGTCGAGGGCGCCGGATGAGCCGCGCCCGCGAAGCCGACCGCGCCGCCGTCGAAGCCGCCAACACCGCCTTCTACGAGGCACTCGAACAGGGCGACTTCGACGGCATCACCGACCTCTGGCTCGACGACGGCGCCACCCCCATCTCCTGCGTCCACCCCGGCTGGCCCGTCCTCTCCGGCCGCGGCGAGGTGCTCCGCTCGTACGCGCTGATCATGGCCAACACCGACTACATCCAGTTCTTCCTCACCGACGTCGAGGTCGCCCTCACCCCGGACGTGGCGGTCGTCACGTGCACCGAGAACATCCTCAGCGGCGGCCCCGCCGAGGACGGCGCCTCCCTCGGCCCCCTCGTCGGGCAGCTCGTCGTCGCCACGAACGTGTTCCGCCGCACGTCGGAGGGGTGGAAGGTGTGGTCGCACCACGGCTCCCCGGTGATCCCCGAGAGCGACGGCGACGGCCCCGAGGACCCCTCCGACACCGCCGACTGAGCGCCCCCGGCGGCCGGACACCCCCGGCCGCCGACCCGGCTGTCGGTACCCGAAGGTAGATTCGGTGGTGGACACCCGGCCGTCCGCACCCGGCTGCGTGGCCACCCGAACTACGACAGCAGGAGTGATTCGCGTGGATCGTGTCGCGCTGCGCGGCCTCAAGGCCCGAGGACACCACGGCGTCTTCCCCAAGGAGCGCGAGGAAGGCCAGACCTTCATCGTGGACCTCACCCTCGGCCTGGACACCCGCGCCGCCGCCGCCGGCGACGACCTCACCAAGACCGTCCACTACGGCGTGGTCGCCGAGGAGGTCGTCGACGTCGTCCAGGGCGAGCCCGTCGATCTCATCGAGACCCTCGCCGAGCGCATCGCCCAGCAGTGCCTCAAGCACGCCGGAGTCCAGGAGGTCGAGGTCGTCGTCCACAAGCCGGACGCGCCCATCACGGTCCCCTTCGACGACGTGACCGTCACCATCACCCGGAGCCGCGCATGAAGCCCCAGCACAGCGATCCGACCGTCCAGCCCGTGCCGGCGGCCGTGACCGCCGCGGTGGACGCCGCCGACATCACGCTCTCCAACCCCAAATGGGCCGTCCTCGCCCTCGGCGCCAACCTCGGCAACCGCCTGGAGACCCTCCAGGGCGCCGTGGACGCGCTGGAGGACACCCCGGGCCTCCGGGTCAAGGCGGTCTCCCGCGTGTACGAGACGGAGCCCTGGGGCGTCGAGCCCGGCAGCCAGCCCTCGTACTTCAACGCGGTCATCCTCGTGAAGACCACCCTCCCCCCGTCCTCCCTCCTGGAGCGGGCCCACGCCGTCGAGGAGGCGTTCCACCGCGTCCGCGAGGAGCGCTGGGGCGCCCGGACCATCGACGTCGACATCGTCACGTACGCCGACGTCGTCTCCGACGACCCGGAGCTCACCCTCCCGCACCCCCGCGCCCACCAGCGCGCCTTCGTCCTCGCCCCCTGGCAGGACGTGGACCCGGAGGCCCAGCTCCCCGGCCTCGGCGCCGTCGCCGAGCTCCTCGCCGCCCTCGGCCAGGACGGCGTCACGCCGCGCACCGACCTGGAACTCCGACTCCCGGAGTAGTCGTTACGCTCGTCAGAGATCGTCGCCCCGCCACGCGAAGGACACCCGGTGAAACAACTGCGGCTCAAGGTGCTCGCCGGACTCTTCGTCGTCGCCGGCGTCCTCTCCTGGGGCGCCGCGCGGCTGTGGGAGTCGGTCGGCACGCTGCCCAGCGTGCCGCTCGCCGCGCCCATCGTGCTGGCGGCCATCGCCGTCGTCCTCACCGCCACCGCCCTCTCGCTGCGCGCCCGCCTCAGGGCCCAGCGTGAGCGCCGCCCCGGCGCCAAGGCCGTCGAACCCCTGATGGCCGCCCGCGCGGTCGTCTTCGGCCAGGCCAGCGCCCTGGTGGCCGCCCTGGTCGCCGGCATGTACGGCGGCGCGGGCGTCTTCCTCCTCGGCTCCCTCGACATCCCCGCCCGCCGCGACCAGGCCCTCTACGCGGCCTTCGCCGTCCTCGCCGGCATCGCGGTCATCGCCGCCGCCCTCTTCCTGGAACACGTCTGCAAGCTCCCGGACGACGAGGACGACAACGGCCCGAACCGGGCCCCGGTGAGCTGACCCCTACCAGGACTGCCGCACCAGGTGCCCGCTCACCAGGAAGGTGGGATGCGGGGACAGCTTGTAGTCGTAGAAGGTGAAGGGCTTGGTCCCCGCCGCCGGGCGGGGGCGGACTTCACGGACCTGGACCCAGGACGACTCCTTCAGCTGCAAGGGGTGCGTTTCGGGCTGGTAGACGCGCCGGGTGGGCCAGCGGTCGGCAATGTAGAGACGCGAGGCCCGTCCAGGTACTCCCTCGGGCGTGAAACGCGCGCCGATGACGGCAGCCCATTCACGCAGGAACGGAACGTTGGCGCTCACCACCACCCGGCCTTCGAAAGCGCCCCAGGTGACACGGCAACCGTCGCCATCGACATAACCGTCCATGAAGCCTGAGAACGTCTCCATGTCCCGCAGGGCGACGCGCGGGAAGCACTGACGCATGTGGTGGGGGTCCCCACCCACGTACTGTCGTACGAGGTCGGAGAGGTACGACGAGACCACGCGCACCCGGAAGCCCGCCACATCCCGCCTCAAATAGCCTGAAGGCCGGCTCACCGCCTCCAGTCTCGCGGGAAGGTCAGTGCACGCGGTCAGAGCAGCCGCGTACCGGGCCGCGAAGCTCTCCTCGTTCACGATCAGAGACACGTAGTTCTTGTGGACGGTCCCGTCGGCACACGTGGCTCCGAGGAAGTAGCCGAACCCATACCCTGGCCGGACCGTCAGCCGCTCCCTGCACAGCTTCCGCGCGGGCGTCCAGGCAACTGTCGCGCCCGCCGCATCCCGCGCGGGCGTCCAGCCGTCCGGCGTGGCCAGCAACAGATCCGGACTCGCCGTGAACGTCATATGGTCCGTGACGACATCGACGGCCTCGCGCCCCTTCGCCGCCGTCACGTCCACGACCGTGGTCCGCACCGTGCGATCCCCATCCAGCGTCCACAGCACACTGCCGGGCACCACGCTCTTCGCCCTCAGGCAGCCATCAACCAGGTTCACCAACTGATTGCTGGAAAGCCCGTACCCCATACCGCTCCCCTTTGATCAGCGATCCACTCCACTGATCGGGGACGGTACGGAGCAAGGCGGGCAGCCCGCTTCTAACGGGCCAATATCAAGGACATGGCCTCGGCACGTGTAGTAGCGTCACGCAGTTGGCCACGTACCGCCGAGGTCGTCGTCTTCGCGCCGGGCTTGCGGACGCCGCGTACGGCCATGCACATGTGCTCGGCCTCGATGACGACGATCGCACCGCGTGCGTCCAGGATCCGCATCAGCGAATCGGCGATCTGCGTCGTCAGACGCTCCTGCACCTGCGGACGGCGCGCGAAGACATCGACCAGGCGCGCCAGCTTCGACAAGCCCGTGATCTTGCCCGATTCCGCCGGGATGTAGCCGATGTGAGCCACTCCATGGAACGGGAGCAAATGATGCTCACATTGGGACACTAGTTCGATATCTTTCACGAGCACCATCTCATCGTGTCCGAGATCGAACGTCGTCGTGAGAACGTCCTCGGGCTTCTGCCACAGCCCGGCGAACAGCTCTCTGTACGCCCGCGCCACCCGCGCCGGCGTCTCCAGCAGGCCCTCGCGGTCCGGGTTCTCGCCGACCGCGATGAGGAGTTCGCGGACCGCGTTCTCGGCGCGCTTCTCGTCGAATTCGCCGATCGGGCTGTCGCCGTCCAGCGTCACCGGGTCGGTCATCTGTGCCTCGTTCCGTATGTCTGAACATGACGCGGATGCACCGCGCCCCCACAGGCTAGAACCTGTGGGGGCGCGGCATCCATTCCGGGTCCGGGGACCGGATCAGACCTCGGGGTGCTCCTCGGGGAGGGTGTCCGTGGTCTTGGTGGTGTCGACCGGGGTCGTCGCCGAGGAGGAGCCGTTGGCGCTGTTGGTCAGGGCCAGCTCCTTCGGGGAGAGGACCGGCGGGCGGGTGGACGGGGTGCGGCGGGCCGAACCCGTCCAGGCCGGGCGGGCCGGGCGCCTGACGATGGGGGCGAAGATCTCGGCGATCTCCTCCTTGCCCAGGGTCTCCTTCTCCAGGAGCGCCAGGACCAGGTTGTCGAGGATGTCGCGGTTCTCGACCAGGATCTCCCACGCCTCGTTGTGCGCGGTCTCGATGAGCTTCTTGACCTCTTCGTCGACCAGCGCGGCGACCTCTTCCGAGTAGTCGCGCTGGTGCGCCATCTCGCGGCCGAGGAAGGGCTCGGTGTTGTCGCCGCCGAACTTGATGGCGCCGAGCCGCTCGGTCATGCCGTACTGCGTGACCATCGCGCGGGCGGTGGCCGTGGCCTTCTCGATGTCGTTCGCCGCGCCCGTGGTCGGGTCGTGGAAGACGAGCTCCTCCGCCGCGCGCCCGCCCAGCATGTAGGCCAGCTGGTCGAGCATCTCGTTGCGGGTGGTCGAGTACTTGTCCTCGTCCGGCAGGACCATCGTGTAGCCCAGGGCACGGCCGCGGGACAGGATGGTGATCTTGTGGACGGGGTCGGAGTTCGGCGAGGCCGCCGCGACCAGGGCGTGGCCGCCCTCGTGGTACGCGGTGATCTTCTTCTCCTTGTCCGACATGATCCGGGTCCGCTTCTGCGGGCCCGCGACCACGCGGTCGATCGCCTCGTCCAGCGCCTTGTTGTCGATCAGCTTCTGATCGCTGCGGGCGGTGAGGAGCGCCGCCTCGTTGAGGACGTTGGAGAGGTCCGCGCCGGTGAAGCCGGGGGTGCGGCGGGCGACGGCACCGAGGTCCACGTCGGGGGCGACGGGCTTGCCCTTCTGGTGGACCTTGAGGATCTCCAGGCGGCCCTGCATGTCGGGGCGGTCGACCGCGATCTGCCGGTCGAAGCGGCCCGGGCGCAGGAGCGCGGGGTCGAGGATGTCGGGGCGGTTCGTGGCGGCGATCAGGATGACGCCGCCCTTCACGTCGAAGCCGTCCATCTCGACGAGCAGCTGGTTGAGCGTCTGCTCGCGCTCGTCGTGTCCGCCGCCGAGGCCGGCGCCGCGGTGGCGGCCGACCGCGTCGATCTCGTCGACGAAGACGATGGCCGGGGCGTTGGCCTTGGCCTGCTCGAAGAGGTCGCGGACGCGGGAGGCGCCGACGCCGACGAACATCTCGACGAAGTCGGAGCCGGAGATGGAGTAGAACGGCACGCCGGCCTCGCCTGCGACGGCGCGCGCGAGGAGCGTCTTGCCGGTGCCGGGCGGGCCGTAGAGCAGGACGCCCTTGGGGATCTTCGCGCCGACGGCCTGGAACTTGGCCGGCTCCTGGAGGAACTCCTTGATCTCGTGGAGTTCCTCGACGGCCTCGTCGGAGCCCGCGACGTCGGCGAAGGTGGTCTTCGGGGTGTCCTTGGTGATGAGCTTCGCCTTGGACTTGCCGAACTGCATGACGCGGGAGCCGCCGCCCTGCATCTGGTTCATCAGGAACAGGAAGACGACCACGATCAGGACGAAGGGCAGGAGCGAGAGCAGGACCGAGACGAACGGGGACTGCTTCGTCGGCGAGACGGTGTAGCCCTTCTCGATCTGGCCCGCTTCGAACTTCTCCTGCAGCTTGTCGGCGAGGTCGGCGCCCTGGGTGCCGATGTAGCTGGCCTGGACCTTGTCGCTCTTGTTGATCTGCTGACCGTCGACGAGGTCGATCTTGATGATCTGCTCGTCACCGGTGGTCAGCCTTGCCTGCTTGACCTGGTTCTTGTCGATCGCCTGGACGACCTGGCCGGTGTCCACCGTCTTGTAGCCCTCGGACGAGCCGACGACCTGCATCAGCACGACCACGGCGAGGACGGCCAGCACGATCCACATGACCGGCCCACGGAAGTATCGCTTCACGTCCATCCATACGGGGCGCGAGCGCCCCGTCCCTCCTGCCCGTAGGTAAATGCCGCTGAGTGAGAAAAAAGCTGTTCTTCGGACGGTACCCCAGCATTGTCACCCGCGGCCGTCTTCCCTCGCTTCAACGGGGAGAAGACGGTGCGGGTTCCCCTTGGGGCGGCCGGTGGGTCAGCCGCCGTAGACGTGCGGGGCGAGGGTGCCGACGAACGGGAGATTGCGGTACTTCTCGGCGTAGTCGAGGCCGTATCCGACGACGAACTCGTTCGGGATGTCGAAGCCGATCCACTTCACGTCGATGGCGACCTTCGCCGCGTCCGGCTTGCGCAGCAGGGTGCAGACCTCCAGGGAGGCCGGCTCGCGCGAACCGAGGTTGGACAGGAGCCAGGACAGGGTCAGGCCCGAGTCGATGATGTCCTCGACGATCAGGACGTGCTTGCCCTTGATGTCGGTGTCGAGGTCCTTGAGGATGCGCACGACGCCGGAGGACTGGGTGCCCGCGCCGTAGGAGGAGACGGCCATCCAGTCCATGGTGACGGGGGTGGACAGCGCGCGCGCCAGGTCCGCCATCACCATCACGGCGCCCTTGAGGACGCCGACGATGAGCAGGTCCTTGCCCGCGTACTCCGTGTCGATCTTCGCGGCGAGCTCGGCGAGCTTCGCGTCGATCTCTTCCTTGGTGATGAGCACCGACTTGAGGTCGGTGCCCATGTCCTTCTCGTTCACCCGGGTCACTTTCGTTGCAGCCTTGCGTCAGCCTTGCCGGATGACCAGTCTGCCACCCTGGCGGCGCGCCTCGACGCGCCCGGGCAGGTTGATGGCTCCCTGGCCGCGCCAGCCGGTGATGAGCCGGTCGACCTCTTCGATGTGGCGGGCGAAGAGGGATCCGGCGGGGGCGCCCTCGGCGATGACGGCGCGGCGCAGGACGCGGCGGCGGACGGCGGGCGGGAGTCCGAAGAGCTTGGCGCATTCGAGGCGGCCGGTGTCGTCGCGTACGGAGGCTTCGGCGTCGGCGGCCCAGGAGTCGAGGGCGTCGGCGTCGTCGCGGGAGAGCTGGGCCGTCCGGGCGAGGGCTTCGACGACTCCCTTGCCGAGCGCCTTCTCCAGGGCGGGGAGGCCCTCGTGGCGGAGGCGGGAGCGGGTGTAGGCGGGGTCGCTGTTGTGGGGGTCGTCCCAGACGGCGAGCTCCTGGGCGATGCACGCCTTGCGGACGGTCTGGCGGTCGAGCTCCAGGAAGGGGCGGCGGTAGCGGCCCGCGGTGCCGGAGACGGCGGCCATGCCGGAGAGGGAGCGGATGCCGGAGCCGCGGGCGAGGCCGAGGAGGACGGTCTCTGCCTGGTCGTCGCGGGTGTGGCCGAGGAGGATCGCGGTGGCGCCGTGGCGCTCGGCGGCGTCGTCGAGGGCGGCGTAGCGGGCGTCGCGGGCGGCGGCTTCGGGGCCGCCGTCGCGGCCGACGGTGACGGCGACGGATTCGACGGGGTCGAGGCCGAGGGCGGTCATGCGGTCGGCGACTTCGCGGGCGCGCTGGTCGGAGCCGGCCTGGAGGCCGTGGTCGACGGTGACGCCGCCGGCCCGGAGGTCCAGTTTGCGGGCCTCGAAGGCGAGCGCGGAGGCGAGTGCCATGGAGTCGGCGCCGCCGGAGCAGGCGACGAGGACCAGGGGGGTGGGGGGGCCGCCGTCGGCGGGCCGGGTGGTGTGCTCGGTGGTGCGCTGGGTGGTGTGGTGGGTGGTGTGCTCGGTGAGAACGTCGTGGAGTACGCGGCGGACCGCCAGGCGTATCGCCGCGACCGCAGGATGGGGACCCATGTCCGGTGCCCTTCGGGGAGAGAGTGCAGTGCCTCGGTCGGAGTCTTAACGGTCGGAAGTGGGGGTTCGGTCACTCAGAGTGCGACGATGGTGACAGAACCTGGCCGTTACCCGAGCATTGCACGCCTTACCCGCCGTCTACGGTCCCTCGGACGGGTGATTGGTGGGGTGTTCTTCCGCCATCCGGCGCATCAGCCTCATGAGTCTGCCCTACGGTGCACCCTCGCCACCCAGTCGGCGGGGCGGGCGATCTCGCTCTTGGTGGGGAGCGTGTTGGGCGAGGTCCAGACGCGGTTGAAGCCGTCCATGCCGACCTCGTCGACGACGGCGCGGACGAAGCGCTCGCCGTCGCGGTACTGGCGCAGCTTGGCGTCGAGGCCGAGGAGCTTGCGCAGGGCGAGGTCGAGGCGGGAGGCGCCGCGGGCGCGGCGCTGCTGAAACTTCTCGCGGATCTCGGCGACGGAGGGCACGACGTCGGGGCCGACGCCGTCCATGACGTAGTCGGCGTGGCCTTCGAGCAGGGACATGACGGCGGTGAGGCGGCCGAGGATCTCGCGCTGTTCGGGGGTCTGGACGAGTTCGACGAGGGAGGGGGCGGGTTCGCCCTGTTCGCCCTCGGGCCGGCCGCCGACGAGGGCCTGGGCGGCTTCGCGGAGGCGTTCGACGACGGTGGAGGGGTCGACGTCGGTGGCGGCGAGGAATGACTGGATCTCGCCCTGGAGGTGGTCGCGGAGCCAGGGGACGGCGGTGAACTGGGTGCGGTGGGTCTCCTCGTGGAGGCAGACCCAGAGCCGGAAGTCGTGCGGGGAGACGTCGAGCTCGCGTTCGACGTGGACGATGTTGGGGGCGACGAGCAGGAGGCGGCCGGCGCCGTCGGCCCCGGCGGGCAGGTCGCGTGTGGCGGGGGCGAAGGTCTCGTACTGGCCGAGGATGCGGGAGGCCAGGAACGAGAGCAGCATGCCGAGCTCGACGCCGGTGACCTTGCCGCCGACGCTGCTGAGGACGGTGCCGCCGGGGGTGGCGGAGCGGCGTTCCTGCATCTTGTCGAGGAGCGGGGAGAGCAGTTCGCGGAAGCCGGCGACGTTGGCCTTGATCCAGCCGGCCCGGTCGACGACCAGGACGGGGGTGTCGGGGGTGTCGGCGGGGTCGCGGTCCTCGGGGATCATCCGGGTGTAGGCCCGGACGTGTTCCTCGGCGGCCTTGGCGTGTTCCCGGAGCTCGGCGACGACGGCGCGGGCCTCCTCCCGGCTGACCTCGGGGCCCGGGCGCACCAGGCGGGTCGCCGTCGCGACGGCGAGATTCCAGTCGACCATCCCCGATGTGCCTGCACCACCGATGCTCGTCATGCGTCAACCGTACGGGCTCGGGGCGCGTTCGGTGAGGGTTCGGGCGGTGGTCGTGCCGGGTCAGCGGGGTGCGGCGAGGGCGGCGGCGAGCCGGTCGAGGGCGGGCTGGGCGGTGCCCGGGGAGTCGGTGCGGCCGGCGAGGAAGGCGAAGGCGAGGAGGCGGCCGTCGGCGGTGACGACGGTTCCGGTGAGGGTGTTCACTCCGGTGAGGGTGCCGGTCTTGGCTCGGACGAGCCCGGCGCCGGGGGCGGTGGTGCCGGTGCCGAAGCGTCCGGCGAGGGTGCCGCTGAAGCCGCCGACGGGCAGCCCGGTGAGGACGGGGCGCAGGGCGGGGCGGGCGGGGTCGGCCGCGCGGGTGAGGATGCCGGTGAGCAGGGCGGCGGAGACGCGGTCGTTGCGGTCGAGGCCGCTGCCGTCGGCGAAGCGGGCGCCGGTGACGGGGAGGCCGAGTCCGGCGAGCTCGTCGTGGACGGCCTTGGCGGCGCCGGCGGCGCTGGCGGGCTGCTTGCGGGCGAGGGCGGTCTGCCGGGCGAGGGCTTCGGCGAGGTCGTTGTCGCTGGTGGTGAGGGTGCGTTCGACGAGGTCGTCGAGGGGCGCGGAGTCGGTGCGGGCGAGCGGGACGGCGCGGGTGCCGTGGGGGGCGCGGCCGGGGGCGGGGGCGCCCTGGACGGTGACGCCGGCGGCGCGCAGCAGGCCGGCGAAGGCGCGGGCGGTGTCTCCGGCGGGGTCTGCGGTGCGGGGGGCGGGTCCGCTGCGGCTGCCGTCGAGGCGGCCTTCGTCGGTCATCAGGGCGCTGAGCGGGGCGATGTTCTCGTTGGGGCCGATGGGGTGGAGCGCGGGTCCGCTGTAGAGGCCGGTGTCGTAGGCGAGGCGGACGGGTCCGGGGGTGCGGCCGGGGGCCTTGAGGGCGCGGGCGGTGGCCTGGGCGAGCTTGGTGAGGCGGGCCCGGTCCAGGGTGGGGTCGCCGCCGCCGACGAGGGTGACGGTGCGGCCGTCGGCGCCGGTCACGGTGGTGGTGCCGATGCGGTGGTCGGGGCCGAGGGCGGAGAGGGCGGCGGTGGCGGTGGCGATCTTGATGGTGGAGGCGGGGGTCATGAGGGTGCCCGGGCCCGCCGCGTAGAGCTGCCGGCCGGTGGCGGTGTCGACGAGGGACGCGGTGCGCAGCGGGCCGAGGGCGGGGTCGGCGAGGAGCGGGCCGAGGAGGCCGGCCCAGTCGGTGGGGTCGCTCGTGCGGGTGGTCCGGGGGGTGCCGGGGGCGTCGGCGGAATCGGTGGCTCCGGGCCCGGTCGGGGCGCCGAGTGCGCGCAGGACGCCGGGGGCGCTGGGGGCGGGCGCGGGGGCTCGGGGGGCGTCGGCGGCGGGGGGTCCGGCGTGATGTGCGCCACCCCTGGGGTCGGCGGCGGTCGCGCGGGCCCGCTCGGCCTTACGCTGACCGGAGTCCCACGGGCCGGCCGCGGTCGCCGCTGTTGCGGCCAGGGTCAGGCCGAGCACGGCGGAGCCCGCCACGTACCGCCACGTTCTCGGCTCCGGCATGTGATGACCAGCCCCTTTCGCGATCAAGACCGTACGTGAGAGACACTTAACCACCGCGCGTCGTCGCGAGCATTGACATGTGTTGATTCAGGAGGAGATCCACCCGTGGAGTTCGACGTTCTCATCGAGATCCCCAAGGGGTCGCGGAACAAGTACGAGGTCGACCACGAGACCGGTCGGATCCGCCTGGACCGCCGTCTCTTCACCTCGACCGCCTACCCGACGGACTACGGCTACGTCGAGAACACCCTCGGCGAGGACGGCGACCCGCTGGACGCGCTCGTCATCCTGGACGAGCCGACGTTCCCGGGCTGCCTCATCAAGTGCCGCGCCATCGGCATGTTCCGCATGACGGACGAGGCCGGCGGCGACGACAAGCTGCTGTGTGTCCCGGCGACGGACCCGCGCATGGAGCACCTGCGCGACATCCACCACGTGGCCGAGTTCGACCGCCTGGAGATCCAGCACTTCTTCGAGGTCTACAAGGACCTGGAGCCCGGCAAGTCCGTCGAGGGCGCCGACTGGGTCGGCCGCGCCGAGGCCGAGGCCGAGATCGAGAAGTCGTACGCGCGCGCCAAGGAGCAGGGCGGCCACTGAGCCCCTGTTCGGCTGAGCTCGTGAAAAGGGCGGTGCACCTGCTGAGGTGCGCCGCCCTTCGCACATTCATACTGGGCACGTCAGTGGCGTGATCGATTGCCCCGTGGCGTGATCGTGCGGGTGCCCGGCCGGGAGTGGGGGCGGAGAGCAGTGGTGGCGAAGCCGGACGGCCCGGAGGAGGCCCCGGAGGACCGGAAGCCGCCCTCGGACGAGGCGCGCAGCGCGTTCGCCCCGCCGCTCGGGGTGGAGCCGCCGGTGCCGGCCGAGGAGGAGCATCCGACCTCGGAGTTCGCGCTGCCCGAGGGTTTCGCGCCGGAGCCGCCGCCGGAGCAGGAAGGTTCCGCCTTCGCGCCGCCGTCGACGTACTCGGCGAAGAACAGCCCGCCCGCCTTCACGCCCGCGTACGGGATTCCGCTGGTCAAGCTGGCGCAGGACGCGCCCTGGCAGGACCGGATGCGGACGATGCTGCGGCTGCCGGTGGGCGAGCGGCCGGTGCCGGAGGCGCCGCGCAAGGAGGACGAGTCCGGGCCGCCGGTGCCGCGCGTGCTGGACCTGACCCTGCGCATCGGCGAGCTGCTGCTGGCGGGCGGCGAGGGGGCGGAGGACGTCGAGGCGGCGATGTTCGCGATCTGCCGGGCGTACGGGCTCGACCGGTGCGAGCCGACGGTGACCTTCACGCTGCTGTCGATCACGTACCAGCCCTCGCTGGTGGACGACCCGGTGACGGCGAACCGCACGGTGCGGCGCCGGGGCACCGACTACACGCGGCTGGCGGCGGTCTACCAGCTGCTCGCGGACATCAACAGCGGGGCGCACGAGGTGACGCCGGAGGAGGCGTACCGGCGGCTGGCGGAGATCCGGCGCAACCGGCACCCGTACCCCGGCTGGGTGCTGACGGCGGCGGCGGGGCTGCTGGCGGGGGCGGCGTCGGTGCTGCTGGGCGGCGGGCCGACGGTCTTCTTCGTGGCGGCGCTGGGCGCGGTGCTGGGCGACCGGCTGGCGTGGCTGTGCGCGGGGCGCGGGCTGCCGGAGTTCTACCAGTTCCTGGTGGCGGCGATGCCCCCGGCGGCGATGGGGGTGGCGCTGACCCTGCTGCACGCCGATCTGCGGCCCTCCGCGGTCATCACCGGCGGCCTGTTCGCCCTGATCCCGGGGCGGGCGCTGGTGGCGGCCGTGCAGGACGGGCTGACCGGCTTCTACATCACGGCCTCGGCCCGGCTCCTGGAGGTCGGCTACTTCTTCGTGGCGATCGTGGTGGGCGTGCTGTCGGTGCTGTACCTGGCGGTGCAGTTCGGGGCGCAGCTCAATCCGGAGGGGGCGCTGCGGCCGGTGGAGCGGCCGGTGACGCAGATCGTGGCGTCGATGGTGCTGTGCGCGACCTTCGCGATCCTGTTGCAGCAGTCGCGGGCGACGGTGCTGTTCGCGACGCTGAACGGCGGGGTGGCGTGGGTGATCTACGCGTCGATCGCGGTGACGGCGGGCGGTTCGACGGTGATGGCGACGGCGGTGGCGGCCGGTCTGGTGGGCCTGTTCGGGCAGCTGATCGCCCGCTACCACCACACGTCCTCGCTGCCGTACGTGACGGCGGCGATCGGCCCGCTGCTGCCGGGTTCGGCGACGTACTTCGGGGTGCTGGCGATCGCCCAGAACAACCTGGACGGGGGCTTCGCCTCGCTGGCGAAGGCGGCGGCGCTGGCGCTGGCGATCGCGATCGGGGTGAACCTGGGGAGCGAGCTGGCCCGGCTCTTCATGCAGGCGCCGGGCGCGGCGGCGGCGCGGCGGGCCGCGAAGCGCACCAGGGGCTTCTAGGAGCCGTTCGTACGGTCCTGGAAGCCCCTGGAGGGTGGACGACTGCCGCGGGCGCGCGGCGGGCGGGCGCCCGGGCGGGTCAGCGCTTGGCGTGCCGGCCGCGCTCGGCGGGCGGGTTCGGCGTGCCGGGGCCGTCCTGGCCCTCCGCGGCGCGCTTCTTCTTCGACTGGGAGCGGGCCTTCAGGTACTCGATCACGATCGGGACGACGGAGATCAGGACGATCGCGACGAGGATCATCTCGATGTGCTTGTGCACGAAGTCGATCTTGCCGAGGGAGGCGCCGAGCACGGTCACGCCGGCGCCCCACAGCACGCCGCCGATGATGTTGAAGGTGATGAACGAGCGGTAGTTCATCCGGCTGACACCGGCGATGATCGGCGTGAACGTGCGCACGATGGGCACGAAGCGGGCCAGGATCAGCGACTTCGGGCCGTGCTTCTCGAAGAACTCGTGCGCCTTCTCCACGTTCTCCTGCTTGAAGAGCTTGGAGTCCGGGCGCTTGAAGAGGGCGGGTCCGACCTTGCGGCCGAAGAGATAGCCGACCTGGTCGCCGATGATCGCCGCGGCGACGATCAGGGTGCAGACCAGCCACAGCGGCTGGTCCAGCTTGCCCGTGGTGACGAGCAGGCCGGTGGTGAAGAGCAGCGAGTCGCCCGGCAGGAAGAAGCCGATCAGGAGTCCGGACTCGGCGAAGACGATGACGAGGACACCGATCAGACCGAAGGTCTGGATCAGATAGTCCGGGTCCAGCCAGCTCGGACCGAGGGCAAGCGTGTTCACGGGTTCCGGGCTCCTGCGATCTGTGGGGGCGAAGAAGGACGGGGAATGCGGGGAAAGCGGGAAAGCATGAAATACGGGGGAGGACGCGGGGGCGCGTCCCTGAGATTGTCGTACGGACTGCGGCCCCAAGCTACCAACGCGGAGTGAGCCCCCCGGGTTCCACCCGGCGCGGGCGGACTCGCGGGAGGACTCTCGGGAGGACTCTCGGAAGGGTTCGCGGCCGGGCTCGCGGGCAGACTCCGGCGGACGCGTTCCGGATGCGGCGCCGTCCGGCCGCCCGCAGGCTGGGGAGGCCCGGCGACACCGGGCGAGACCAGGAGGTGGATGCGGATGGGCATCGACGAGTACGGCGGCGGCCAGGGCGCCCAGTCGGATGTGCTGGTCGTCACGACGAACGACGTGCCGGGGTACGAGGTGCGCCAGGTGATCGGCGAGGTCTTCGGCCTGACCGTGCGGTCCCGGCACCTGGGCAGCCAGATCGGCGCGGGCCTGAAGTCGATGATCGGCGGGGAGCTGAAGGGCCTGACGAAGACCCTGGTGCAGACCCGCAACCAGGCGATGGAGCGGCTGGTGGAGCAGGCGAAGGCGCGCGGCGCGAACGCGGTGCTGATGTTCCGCTTCGACGTCACGGAGGCCGCCGACGTGGGCACCGAGGTGTGCGCCTACGGGACCGCCGTCGTGATCGCGCCGCGCGCCTAGAGCGGGTCCGGGGCCGCCCGGTCCGGGCCCCCGGGCCCCCGCGGTGTGGGTGCCGCCCCGGCGGCGGGCGGACTCCTCCGCGTACCGCTCGGGGTCCTTGTGGCCGAAGACCTCGAACTCCTCCTCGGGCGTCGGGATGTTGTGTCGCTTTTGCCCGCATATGGTGAGGCGGTGGCCACCGATATCCCCGCCCCCGAGGCGCCCCACCGGATCCTGCTGCCCCAGATCCTGCCCGCCCTGGTGGTCGGCGTGGGATCCGCCCTGCTCTTCCTCGGCATCAGCGCGATCGCCGAACAGCTCCAGCACGTGCTGTGGAAGACCGTCCCGGACGCGCTCGGCGTCGGGCGCTACTCCTCGCTGTGGATGATCTCCGTGCTGACCGCGACCGGCATCGCCGTCGGTCTCGTGGTGTGGAAGGTGTACGGGCACGCGGGCGGCGACCCGGCCGAGGCCGGGCTCGGCGGCCCGCCCATCGCCCCGCCGGTCGTCCCCGGGCTGCTGCTCGCCGCCACCTTCGGCCTCGCCGGCGGCGTCAGCCTCGGCCCCGAGAACCCGACGATCGTCGCCGCCATCGCGCTCTCCTTCTGGCTCGGCCGGATGCTCCACCCCTCCCTGCCCGCCCCCATGTGGGTGTCGCTCGCCACCGCCGCCACCTTCGGCGCCCTCTTCGGCACCCCGGTGGCCGCCGCCCTCGTCCTCTCCGAGGCGCTGACCGGCCAGCCGGGCAAGGGCTCGCTGTGGGACCGGCTCTTCGCCCCGCTGGTGGCCGCCGGGGCCGGGGCCATGACCACCCAGGTCGTCTCGAACCCCAGCTTCGACATCGGGCTGCCGCCGCTGGACCACCCGGGGCTCGGCGACCTCCTCGCCGCGCTGGTCGTGGCCACCCTCGCCGCCGCCTTCGGCCTGCTGTCCTGCTACGCCTTCCCGTACGTCCACCGGGCCTTCCAGCGGCTGCGGCACCCCATGGTGACGCTGCCGCTCGGCGGGCTGGTGCTGGGCCTGCTCGGGGCGCTGGGCGGGCACCTGACGCTCTTCAAGGGCCTGGAGGAGACCCGGGAGCTCGCCGACAACATCGGCGTCTTCGGCTCCGGCGAGCTCGCCAAGCTGGCCGTGGTCAAGACCGTCGCCCTGCTCGTCGCCGCCGCCTGCGGCTTCCGCGGCGGCCGGGTCTTCCCCGCCGTCTTCATCGGCGCCGCCTTCGGCCTGTGCGCCCAGGCCCTCGTCCCCGAGATCCACCCGGCCGTCGCCGTCTCCGCCGGTGTCCTCGGCATCCTGCTCGCCACCACCCGGCAGGGCTGGGTCAGCCTCTTCGTCTCCGCCGTGCTCGCCGCCTCGCCCTCGATGGTCGCCGTGCTCTGCATCGCGATCCTGCCCGCCTGGCTGGTCGTCACCGGCCGCCCGATGCTGGAGCTGGACGAGCACGGGGAGCCCCTGCGCTGAGCCCGAGGGCGCCGGGGCCCAGGGCCCGGGGCGCCCCCGGGCCCCCGGCCTAGCGGCCCAGCCGGGTGAATCGGCGGATCGCCAGCGGTACGAAGACCGCGAGCAGGAGCAGCGGCCACAGCACCGCCGCGCCGGTCCAGCCCGGTTCGCCGCCCGGGCCGCCGAGCAGTTCCCGTACCGCCGTCGCCGTCGCCGACATCGGGTTCCACTCGACCGCCGTGCCCAGCCAGCCCGGCATCGACTCCGGCGCGGCGAAGGCGTTGGAGAGGAAGCCGAACGGCCAGACCAGGATCTGCACCGCCTGCACCAGCTCCGCGCGGCCCGCCAGCAGCGCCAGGTGGATGCCGATCCACAGCATCGCGAAGCGCAGCAGGAGGAGCAGCCCCATCGCCGCCAGGAAGGCGCCGGCGCCGCCGTGGGTGCGCCAGCCGATCGCGTAGCCGACACCCGCCATCAGCAGCAGCCCCACCACCGACTGGAGCATGTCGGCGGCGGCCCGCCCCACCAGCACGGCGCCGTCGGCCATCGGCATCGAGCGGAAGCGGTCGATCACGCCCTTGTCCAGGTCGCGGGTGACCGCCGTCATGGTGCCTTCGAGGCCGAAGACCATGGTCAGCGTGAGCATCCCGGGCACGAGGAAGTCGACGTAGGCGCCGTCCACGGCCCGCCCGCCGCCGACCAGATAGCCGAACATCAGCAGCATCATCACCGGGAAGACCAGCCCGACGAGCACCTGGACGGGCTGCCGCGCCCAGTGCGCGAGCTCCCGCCGGGTCATGGTCCAGCAGTCGCCCGCCACGTACGCCGCGCTCATGCGGCCACCTCCGTCTTCTCCTCGCGGTTCCCGTCCCGCGCGCCCGTCAGGCGCAGGAACACCTCGTCCAGCGTCGGGCGGCGCAGCGCCACGTCCTCGGCCTCGATCCCCGCCTCCTCCAGCGCCCGCACGGTCTCGGCGAGCGCGGCCATCCGGTCCCGCACCGGGGCGCTGATCCGCCGCCGGTCCCGGTCCACCTCCGCCTCCCCGGGGGCGAACGGGAGGACCCGCAGGGCCTCGTCGAGCCGGGCCCCGTCCCGTACGACCACGTCGACGCGGTCCCGGCCCGCCCGGGACTTCAGCTCGTCGGGCGTGCCGTCGGCGACCACCCGGCCCCGGTCGACCACGGCGATCCGGTCGGCCAGCCGGTCCGCCTCCTCCAGGTACTGGGTGGTGAGCAGCACCGTCGTGCCGCCGCCGACCAGGGAGCGCACCGAGTCCCAGACCTCGGCCCGCCCGCGCGGGTCCAGGCCCGTCGTCGGCTCGTCCAGGAACAGCACCTCCGGGTCGGTGATCAGCGAGGCGGCCAGGTCGAGCCGCCGCCGCATCCCGCCGCTGTACGCGCGGACGGCCTTGGGGCCGGTGTCCGCGAGCCCGAAGCGCTCCAGGAGCTCGTCCGCCCGCAGGCCCGCGCCGCGCGCGCCCAGGTGGTGCAGGCGCCCGAACATCTCCAGGTTCTGCCGCCCGGACAGCTCCTCGTCCAGGGCCGCGTGCTGGCCCAGCAGCCCGATCCGGCGCCGCACCTCGCGGGCCTGCTCCCGGACGTCGAAGCCGGCCACCGTCACCCGGCCCTCGTCGTGCCGGAGCAGGGTGGCCAGGATCCGGACGGTCGTGGTCTTGCCCGCCCCGTTGGGGCCGAGCAGGCCCTGCACGGTGCCGCGCTTGACGGCCAGGTCGAGGCCGTCCAGGGCGTGCTTGTCGCCGTACCGCTTCCGGGCGCCCTCGATGAGGATCGCGTCGGTCTCCATCGGCATCGACATCTATATCGCCATCCCTTCGGCATGCCTTCCGACATGCCTGCCTACATGCCTGCCTGCATGCCTTCTACTAGTCAAACTTGATCAGTCGTTCGCGGCGGAGGTTATGCCCTGCGCGGGGCCTAGTCAAACTTGATTAGCCATTTCCCGGTCTACGTAACCGCCGCCCGTACGGGGCTCACTGCGCGTACGGGTTCTCCTCGCCGTCCGCCAGCACGCCCACGAAGGGCTCGCCCTCGCCCGCGAACACGTACGCCCCGGCCTCGATCCGGTCGATCAGGCCGAGCGTCCACACCCGGCCCGCGTCCGCCGAGTGCACCCAGAGGTGCATGATCTCCCCGATGTGGCCGAGCTGCTCCGGCCCGCCCTCGGGGGTGTAGTACTCCGTGACCGACGTCCGCCACGTGTCCAGGTCCCGCAG
Organism: Streptomyces sp. NPDC048659; assembly: GCF_040650575.1. NCBI lineage: Bacteria > Bacillati > Actinomycetota > Actinomycetes > Kitasatosporales > Streptomycetaceae > Streptomyces > Streptomyces sp. NPDC048659. The sequence goes on from NZ_JBEZHM010000004.1 coordinate 77,682, forward strand.
CCGGGCCCGCAGCAGCTCCAGCGCCTCGGCCCGGGGCAGGTCCACGATGAAGCCGACGCCCGCCGACAGCACGTCCATGTCCTGGTCGTACGTGGACACCGCCGCGCGCAGCAGCCGCAGGTACTCCTCGCGGCCCGCCTCCGTGATCTCGTACTCGACCCTCGGCGGGCCGCCCGCCGTGCTGGGCGCGCTCTCGTCGGCGCGCAGCAGTCCCTGCTTCGCCATCTGCTTGAGGGCGTGGTAGATCGAGCCCGGCTTTGTGTGGGACCACTCGTGCGCGCCCCAGTACTCCAGGTCGTTGCGCACCTGGTAGCCGTGGGCGCGGCCGTGCTGTTTGACCGCGCCCAGGACGAGAAGGCGGATTGCTGACATGCCCCGAGTCTAGGAAGTCCGCTTCTCCAGGTCGATCAGCTCGAAGGAGCCCTTGCCGTCCAGGGACTCGCGGATGATGTCCGCGTGCCCGGCGTGCCGGCCCATCTCCTGGACCAGGTGCAGCAGCATCCAGCGGACCGAGACCCGCCCGTCCTTCGGGAACCAGGGCGCGGGCGGCAGCGGGAAGGTGTCGTCCAGGCTGGGCACGCCCCGGACGAACTCCTCGGTCTCCTTGGCCACGCCCTGCCAGAAGGCGACCACGCCGGGGACGGTCTCGGCGTCCACCAGCCGGAACGCCTCGCTCCAGGTCTCCTCCGAGCGCTGCCGCTCGTTCGGGCGCTCCTGGGCCAGCCGCAGCCAGTTCAGCTCGACCTCGGCGACGTGCTTGATCAGGCCCGAGAGGCTGAGCTCGCTGGCGCTGGGGCGGCTCGCCGCCTGCTCCTCGGTGAGTCCGAGGGAGGCCCGCACGATCGCCGCGCGCTGCGCCTCGATGAAGTTGAGGAACGCGCCGCGCTCGTCGCCGGGGGCCTCCGCGGGAACCAGGGCAACCATGATGTCCGCCTTCCAGAGCATGAGGGGGGTGGGGTGGGGTGGGGCCCCGGGTGGGAGCCCCGCCCTTTCGACACCCCTCACGCTACGGAAGGTCGCGGACGACTTCTGTCCTAAACGGGGAAGCGGTCCTGAAAGGGGAAGCGGCCCTAGAAGGGGAAGCGGCCCTAGAACGGGAAGCGGCTGCGGCCGTACTGGATCGAGATCCACTTCTGGGTGGTGAACGCCTCGATCATCGCCTCGCCGTTGAGCCGCCCGATGCCCGAGTGCTTCTCGCCGCCGAAGGGGACGATCGGCTCGTCGTGCACGGTGCCGTCGTTGATGTGGATCATGCCGGTGTGGATCCGCTTGGCGATCCGCACGCCCCGCGCGATGTCACCCGTGTGGACGGCGCCGCTGAGCCCGTACGGGGTGTCGTTGGCGATCCGGACGGCCTCGTCCTCGCCGTCGAAGGCGACGACCAGGGCCACCGGGCCGAAGATCTCCTGGCCGAGGACCGGCGCGTCGGCGGGGATGCCGGCGAGCACGGACGGGGAGACCAGGTTGCCCTCCGCCCCGCCACGCAGCAGCGCGGTCGCGCCGCCCGCCACGGTCTGCTCGACGAGCGCCGAGACGGCCTCCGCCTGCTGGGAGTTGATGAGCGGGCCGATGTGGGTGCCGGGGTCGGCCGGGTCGCCGACCTGGAGGGTCCGCACCTTCGCCACGAACTTCTCGGTGAACTCCGCCTCCACGCTCCGGTCCACCAGGATCCGGTTGGCGGCCATGCAGACCTGGCCCTGGTGCACGAAGCGGCTGAAGACGGCCGCGTCCACCGCGTAGTCGAGGTCGGCGTCGTCGAGGACGATCAGGGCGCTGTTGCCGCCGAGTTCGAGGACGGCGTGCTTGAAGTTCTGGGCGCAGACGGTGGCCACGTGCCGGCCGACCCGGTCGGAGCCGGTGAAGGAGATGACCTTCGGCACCGGGTGGGTCAGCAGGGCGTCGCCGATCTCGGCGATGTCGGTGACGACGACGTTGAGCAGCCCGGCCGGCAGGCCCGCCTCCTCCAGGACCTTGGCGACCAGGGTGCCGCCGCAGACCGGGGTGTTCTGGTGCGGCTTGAGGACCACGCCGTTGCCGAGCGCGAGGGCGGGGGCGACGGACTTGATCGACAGCAGGAAGGGGAAGTTGAAGGGCGAGATGACGCCGACGACGCCGACCGGCAGCCGGTAGACCCTGTTCTCCTTGCCGTCCACCGGCGAGGGCAGGATGCGGCCCTCGGGGCGCAGCGCGAGCTGCACCGCCTCGCGCAGGAACTCCTTGGCCAGGTGCAGCTCGAAGGCGGCCTTCAGGCGCGTGCCGCCGAGCTCGGCGACGATCGCCCCGGCGATCTCGTCCTCGCGGTCCTCGACGATCCGCAGCGCCCGCTCGAAGACCAGCCGCCGGGTGTAGGCGTTGGTCTCGGCCCACTCCGCCTGGGCGCGCTCGGCGGCGCGGTACGCCTGGTCGACCTCGGCGGCGGTGGCCACGGTGATGGAGGCGAGCTTCTCCCCGGTGTACGGGTTGAAGTCGATGATGTCCCAGGAGCCGCTGCCCGGCTTCCATTCGCCGTCGATGTACTGATGGGCCAGTTCGGTGAATCCGTAGGCGGCAGACGACATGGACGAGACCCCTAACCCTGACCCGCGGTGGCCGACTCCGGCACCGGACGGACGGAGTGCCGGTGACACACGGGCCACCGGACACACTGATGTCACGTCATCGTACTTACGTATCAGGGATGCGTATCAGGGTTACGTATCAGGAGAGTTGGAGGAGACCCCGGAGGAGGTCGCGGCTCGCGGCCGGGTCGGGGCTGTCCTCGCGCAGCCGCTCCATCACGCGGGCGTACTGGGCGACCTCCTCGCGCTTGTCGAGGTAGAGGGCGCTGGTCAGCTGCTCCAGGTAGACGACGTCGGAGAGGTCGGACTCCGGGAAGCTCAGCATGGTGAAGGCGCCGCTCTCGCCGGCGTGCCCGCCGAAGCTGAAGGGCATCACCTGGAGGGTGACGTTCGGGTGCTCGGAGATCTCGATGAGATGCCTCAACTGCCCCCGCATCACGGCCCGGTCGCCGTACGGGCGGCGCAGCGCGGCCTCGTCGAGCACCGCGTGGAACCGCGGGGCGCGCTCGGAGACGAGCACCTTCTGGCGCTCCAGGCGCAGCGCGACCCGGCGCTCGATGTCGGCGCGCGGGGCGCCGGGCATCCCCCGGGTGACGACCGCGTGGGCGTACGCCTCGGTCTGGAGCAGTCCGTGGATGAACTGCACCTCGTAGATGCGGATGAGGGAGGCGGCGCCTTCGAGGCCGACGTACGTCTGGAACCAGCCGGGCAGCACGTCGCCGAAGCTGTGCCACCAGCCGGCCACGTTGGCCTCGCGGGCCAGGCCGAGGAGCGAGCCGCGCTCGGCCTCGTCGCCGACCCCGTAGAGGGTGAGCAGATCCTCGACGTCCCTGGCCTTGAAGCTCACCCTTCCCAACTCCATACGGCTGATCTTGGATTCGGACGCGCGGATGGAATAGCCGGCCGCCTCCCGGGTGATGCCGCGCGACTCGCGCAGCCGCCTCAACTGGGAGCCCAGCAGGATGCGGCGCACCACGCTCCCGCTCGCCCCGCCCGCTTCGCCTGCCGTCACGGCTCCAGCCTCCCCATCACGGTGCTCCCGCCCCTCAAGATCAATCTGGATCAATCCGAATGCCGAGCCCCCGTCGAGCCCCGGATTCTGCCACTAAACGCTTCAGCGCGTACACATTCGATTACGGATCGGGGGCGGGTTCCGGGCAGCCGCCCGGTTCGGAGGGGGCGACTTATACACAGATTCGGCACGGGGACGGACAGGTCAGGCGCGTGCACGTGCATCTGCCCTTGCATCCCTCCGGCGCATTCGGAACCATGGAGCCCGCACAGCCGTGTACGCACGCGCGCTGTCGCACCGTTGTCGCACCAGTTGTCGCACCACAGTCGCGATTCCCGGGAGTGCCTCGCATGGGACCGAATGGATCGACCATGCTCGAGCCGTTACGGCAGGGTCTCCCGCCGATCGATCCCGCGACCGTCTCCAACTCCGCCTCCTGCGCACTGCCGCCCCGCTACGAAGCGGTGCGCGGCGCACGGAAGTTCACCTGTCGGACGCTGGACAACTGGGACCTCGCGGACCGGTTCGACGACGTCGCCCTCGTCGTCTCGGAGCTCGTCACCAACGCCCTGCGCCACGCGGTGCCGGGGGACGCGGGCCCCTCGTACGAGGACGGCCTGAATCCACCCGTCCGGCTGCACCTCATGCGCTGGGCCTCGCGCCTCGTGTGCGCCGTGCGCGACCCCAGCCAGGAGAGCCCGGAGGCGCGCGCGGGCGGCGAGGACTTCGCCGCCGAGTCGGGCCGGGGGCTGTTCCTGGTGGAGTCCTTCAGCGACAGCTGGGGCTGGCACCCGCTGGCGGGCACGCTGCACGGCAAGGTGGTGTGGGCGCTGTTCCGGCTGGGGCCGGAGTAGGCGTACGGATGCGGGCGCGGATGCGCGTACGGATACGGGAGGGCCCCGGTGGCAGTCGCCGCCGGGGCCCTCCCGTATGTACATGTCCCTGCGCGTCCATGCGCCCGTCGTCCCGGCTCACACCAGGTGGTCGAACTCCCCGTCCTTCACGCCGGCCAGCAATGCCTCTATCTCGGCGGGCGTGTAGACGAGCGCGGGGCCCTCGGGGAAACGCGAATTGCGGACGGCGACCTCGCCGCCCGGCAGTTTCGCGAACTCCACGCAGGATCCCTGGGAATTGCTGTGCCGGCTCTTCTGCCACACGACATCACGAAGATCCGTGGCCGCCATGCCGTTGTACGCGTGATGCGCGTGATGCACTGGTAGCTCCCCGAGATTCTTGATGCATGTGTCAACTTCCTCGGATCATAGCTGTGTTCATATGCCGCTGCATGAGCAGATGCACGTGCACGCGGGGTGGCGTAGTGACTACGCGACTGTACGTAGAAGGACTTGACGGCAGGTCAGACGGTTCCCGGGATCAGGCCCGGGACGATTCGGCCAGGGCCGTCGTCAGCTCGTCCATCGCCGCCAGCAGCAGCGGGGCGCCCTTGCGCAGCAGGAAGTGGTCCGGCGCGCCCTCCCCCGCCTCCCACCGCCCGACCAGCTCCCGCAGCTCGTCCCAGCGCGGCGGCCTGCGCTCCCGGACCTCCTTCGCGCCCCGCTCCGTGGAGCGCCGCAGCGCCTCGGCGAGGGCGGCGGCCTCCGGGACCGGCGGGGCGCCCCGCTCGGGCAGGTGGGCCTCCAGGAGCATGGCGACCCGGCCGAGCTGGGCCAGCGCGTGCGCGGCCCCGTCGGCCGCCGCGTGCGACAGGCCCCGGTGCCGGACCGGCTCGTGCCCGGCCCGGGCCAGCGCCTCCTGCCAGCCGACGCGGGCGGCCCGGGTGCCGAGCAGCGCCTCGCGCACGTCGGGGCAGGACGGCCCGGCCGGGTCGGCGTACCGGGTGACGACGGCCGCCGCGTACCGCCCGTCGGCGACCAGCCAGTCCGCCAGCCGGCCGCGCAGCCGGGGCGTCTCCCAGGCCGGGTAGACCGCGTACGCCAGCATCGCGAGCAGCCCGCCGAGGAGGGTCAGCAGCACCCGGTCGCGGATCGTCTGGGACAGGCCCTCGCCCGCCATGCCCAGCAGGAAGACGACGTAGGCGGCGACGAAGACCTGGTTCATCGCGTAGCCGGTGCGCATCAGCAGGTACATCCCGAACGCGCACAGCACCGCGAGCGCCGCCGAGGCGTACGTGTCCGGGTGCCCGGCCTGCACGATGCCCGAGGCGATGGTGACCCCGACGAGGGTGCCGCCGAAGCGGGCCACCGAGCGCGCGTACGTCTGCGAGAAGTCCGGGCGCATCACCATCACCGAGGCCATCGGCGCCCAGTAGCCGTGCCCGAGCGGCAGGGCGGTGCCGATCAGATAGCCGGCGGAGGCGACCGCCGTGACCCGGATCGCGTGCCGCAGGATCGGCGACTCGTGGCGCAGCTCGGCGCGCATCTTGCCGAACGCGACCGGCACCAGCTCGACGAGGGTGGGGCGGCTGCGCGTCTCGGCGGCGGTCTCGGTGCGCGGCTCGGCGGTCTCCACGACGTCGCCGAGGAGCGCGGCGAGCCGGCTCGCGGCCCGGCGGGGCGCGCCGGTCAGCACCGCCCCGGTGTCGGGGGTGCGCAGCGCGGCGACGGCGGCGGCCGGCAGCTCGACGGGTTCGCCGCGCCGGATGGCGTGCGCGGCGGCGTCCAGCAGCTCGCCCGCGGCGGCCAGCAGCTCGCGCACCCGGTCCCGCTGCGGGCCCTCGGCGGGGGCTCCGACGGCGGGGTCGGCGAGGGAGGCGAGGACCGGCCGGATCCGTTCGGCGAGGCCGCGCGCCCCGTGCAGTTCGGCGGGGCGGCGGCGGGCCTGGCGCGGGGTGACGGCGGCGGCGCTGCGGGCGGTCATCAGGGGGACGGGGTCGAAGGAGGCGGTCGGGTCGTGGCGCAGCCGCCGGGCGTAGTCGGCCTCGGCGGCGAGGGCGTCGGCGAGCGCGTCGCGCTGCACGCCCCAGCGGCGCACCGGCAGGAGGACGATGAGCGCGGCCTGGACGAGCCCGCCGACGGCGATCATCGCGGCGTGTCCGGCGGCGGTGGCGACGGAGGTCGGCAGGGTGACCGTGACCAGCATGATCGCCACGTTGGAGGCGGCGATGATGCCGACGGTGGGCCCGGCGGCCCAGGCCAGCCCGGAGAGGAAGGTCCACACCGCCAGGAGCACCAGGAAGAGCACCGTGTGGGAGGCGGTGAGATAGCCGAGGAAGGTGGAGACGGCGAGGCTGGCGCCGGAGGCGAGCGCGAGGGTGGGGCGGGGGCGGTAGGAGCGCTGGAAGGTGGCGATCGCGGCCTGGAAGGCGCCGAACGCGGACGAGGCCGCCACGGCGGGCCCGAACAGCGCGAGCGACGCGCCGACGACGAGTGCGAGGCCGAGCGCGCCGCGTGCGGCCACGGCGGGTTCGAGACGGCGCCGCTCGACGGAGAGCCCCGAGCGCGCGGTCTCCTTCAGCGCCCGGAGCCAGCTCATGGAGCCGAGCCTAGTCGCGTTGTGGGGCGAAACGGGCATTCGGCGGCACGGCGCCCCCGCCCCGAGGAGCCCGGGACGGGGGCCGGAACCCGGACGGGAGTCCGGGCCAGAGCCGGACGGCCCGCGGGGCGCGGGCCGTCCGGCCGTCAGGCGAGGGCCTTGCGGACCGCGGCCTCCACCTGGGCGGCCGCGTGGGCGTGGCCGGCCGCGTTGGGGTGCACGACGGTGGCCTTGGTCCCGTCGGAGCACTTCAGGGTGAAGGGGCTGACGACGACCGAGGCCGGCCAGTACGAGGCGGCCTCGCCGCAGACGCCCTCGACCCACTTGGCGCCCTTGGAGCCGCAGGCGTCGTGGCCGGTGCCGCCGGCGGCGGTGTCGACGAAGGTGCCGTCGCTCAGCTCGGTGATGGCCTCGATGATCGCGTTGAGGTGGGTGTTCACCTCGTGCAGCCAGGCGATGTCCCCGTGGGTGGCCGAGATCCTGCCGACGCCGTCGATGTCGGCCGCCAGCTCGGTGGTGTCCTGGCGGTCGCAGGAGGAGGCGTCCGCCGGGAAGATCACGGGGTAGCCGACCGTGATGACCTCGGCGCGGGGCGCCTTCTCGTGCACGGCGCGGATCATCCCCGCGTACTCCCGGGTGATCCGGTCGTACTTGTCGTGGATCGACTCGGGGTCGAGGAACGGGCCGCCCGCCTCGTAGGCGTCCCGGCAGGGCGTGGCGTCGTCGGGCTGCCCGTACCCGGCGAGCAGGCAGGACGCGAAGACCTTGCCGAAGGGCAGGTCGTTGCCGCCGATGCCGATCGTCACCACCTCCGTCCGCTCGTCCAGCCCGGCCCGCTCGACCTGCGCGGCGACGCTCGGCCAGCCGCCCTCGGGGGGCTCGACCGGGCTGATCGGGGTCTGCCGGGCCGAGGTGACGTCGGCGATGGCCGCGGCACCGCAGCTCACGTCCGTCAGGGTCACCTTCCGGCCACCGGGCGGGGCGGCGGCCAGCTTCGCCGCGACGAGGTCCGGGTAGGCGCCGGTGGTGCGGTCGCAGCCGTCGCGGTCCGCGCCGCCCAGCGGGGGGCTCGGGTCGCCGACGAAGACGCCCGAGGTGAACGAGTCGCCGAGCGCCGCCCAGCGGACCGGCTCGGGCGCCGCCGCCGAGGCCGTACCGGGCAGGGCGGCGGCCAGGGTCAGCGCGGTGACCGCGCCGAGCGCGACCCTCCGGGCGAAGGAGCTCTTGAGGTGGAACACGCGGTTCTCCCAGGGGCAGGAACGGCAGGGGCGGAAACCGGACAGTCGGTTACTTCACGTACTCAAACAGTCGCGTTCCGTGCCCGTCCAGCGCGCCGATGATCATTCACTCCCCCGTGTGCGGAGCCCCTCCCGTCAGCGGATCTCGCCCCTCGGCGGCGCCCCCAGACCCGCCCGGTCCGCCGCCGTGGTGCCGTGCGACCAGCCCTCCTCGTCCCAGGCGGCCCGCACCCTGCTGGTGCGGGTCTCGGGGAAGAGCTCGTCCGTGCGGGCCGAGACCGCGACCTCGCGGGTGGCCAGCGCGGGCAGCAGGCTTGGGGCCTCGGCGGCCACCCGGCGGGAGGTCGCGGAGAGCCGGGCGCCGAGCCGGTTCGCGTACGCGAGCAGGAAGGACTGGCGGAAGGACTTGGTGCGCTTGCGGCCGCCCGCCCGCTGCGCCGCCTCCGCCCGGGTCATCGCGGCCGTGCCCTGCACCAGCAGCGAGGTGTACAGCAGCTCGACCGGGTCCAGGTCGGCCTCGAAGCCGACGACCGTCGAGAAGCCGAGGCTCTCGCTCCACACCGCCCGGCAGTGGTTCGCCGTCGCCACCGCGTCCAGCAGGATCGCCTTCGCCTGCTCGTACGGGGCGTCCACGCCGATCCGCAGCGCCCCCGGCGCCTCCGGCGTGGGCGCGCCCGCCGCCAGGCCCGCCTCGTCGAGGCTGTGCCGGGCCATCAGCTCCTGGGCCTTGGCGGTCAGCGCCTCGGCCTCCTCCGGGTAGGTGGTCGCCTCGGCCTTCGCGAGCAGCGCCCGGATCCGCGACAGCGTCTTCGGCTCGCCCGCGACGGGCGGCGGCAGCGGCTCGCCCGGCACCGGGCCGACCGCGTCGAGCCGGGGCAGCCGGACCAGCAGCCGGTACAGCTCCAGGACGGCGGTCGCATACGAGAAGCGGTCGGCGGTCCAGTCCGCCGGGCCGAGCGCGTCGAGCTGCCCGCGCCAGCGGTGCGGGAGGCGCTCGTAGCGGGCCGTCTCGGCGCGGACGATCCCGGTGAGCAGCCGCACGTGCTCCTCCGCCAGGTCGCGGCGGGCGATCCGGACGAGGTCGGCGGGCTGCCAGCCGCGCGTCCACAGCGAGCGGACGAACTCCTCGCCGCGCCGAGCGAGTTCCGCGTCGGCGGCGGGGGCGGCGGCGAGCCGGGAGGCCGCCGTGTCCAGGTCCCGGTCGTCGTTCCCGTACAGCGCGGCGAGGGCCTCCTCGACGGTACGGGCGGCGGAGTCGGCGCCCGCGTTGTCGCGCGCGGCGCCGTCGGCGGCGCGCCCTCGGCGGTCGCGGCCGTCGCGGCCGTCGCGCCCGCCGCCGCCCGTACCGGTACCTCTGCCCGTACCCGTACCCGTGCCCCTGCCCATGCCGGGTGCCTCCTCACGCCCTGGTGTCCGCCGCCATCGTCCCAGGCCGGGGGCGGGGGCGGGGGCCGGGGACGGGAGGAAGGCCGACCCCCGGGGTAGGGCCAGGCCCACCCCCGAGGCGCCCTCCAGCGGTCGTGACCCGGGGGCGGTCCGGACGGTTCGCTGGAGCCATGACCACCACCGCCGTACGGCTGCGCGGACTGCGCCGCCACCACCGTGACGTCCGCGCCCTCGACGGCGTCGACCTCGACCTGCCCGCCGGCGGCTTCACCGCCGTCATGGGGCCCTCCGGCTCCGGGAAGTCCACCCTGCTCCAGTGCGCGGCGGGCCTGGACCGGCCCACGGCCGGGACCGTCGAGATCGGCGGGATCCGGCTGGACGGGCTCGGCGAGCGGCGGCTGACGCTGCTGCGACGGGAGCGGATCGGCTTCGTCTTCCAGTCCTTCAACCTGCTGCCCACCCTGACCGCCGCCCAGAACGTGGCCCTGCCGCTGCTCCTCGCCGGGCGCCGGCCGCCCCGGGCCCGGGTGAGCGAGGCGCTCGCCCGGGTCGGGCTCGCGGGGCGGGAGCGGCACCGGCCCGCCGAGCTGTCCGGCGGGCAGCAGCAGCGGGTGGCGCTGGCCCGGGCGCTGATCACCTCCCCCGCCGTCCTCTTCGGCGACGAGCCGACCGGCGCCCTGGACTCGACGACCGGCCGCGAGGTGCTGGACCTGCTGCGCGGGCTCGTCGACGGGACCGGGCAGACCGTCGTCATGGTCACCCACGACCCGGTCGCCGCCGCCCGCGCGGACCGGGTGGTCTTCCTGGCCGACGGCCGGATCCGGGGCGAGCTGCACGCGCCGACGCCCGAGGCGGTCGCGGCCCGGCTGGCGGGGCTGGAGCGGGGCGGGCGGGGGAGCTCCGCCGCGTACGGGGGCGCGGGGAGTGCCGGGACGGCCGGCGGCGCCGGTGGTGCCGGAGCCGCCTGGGCTGCCGAGGGTGCCGGGACGGCCAAGGTCGCCGAGGCCACCGGGACCGCCGGGACGGCCGGGACGGCCAAGACCGCCGGGACCGGAGGTGCCGCGTGCTGAGTGTCGTCGTCGCCGGGCTGCGGGCGCGTTGGGCCGCGTTTCTCGGCGGGTTCACCGCGCTCGCGCTCGGGGTGGGGCTGCTGGTGGTGATGGGGCTCGGGCTGTCCGCCACCGCCGCCGCGCCCGAGCGGGCGCCGGAGCGGTTCGCGGGCTCGGCCGTCGTCGTGCAGGGGCAGGACCGGTTCACCGCCGAGGTGCGGCGGGGGCCCGGGAACGCCGTCGTGAGCCTGCCGCTCGACCGTCCACAGCCTGTGGACGCCGCGCTCCTGCGCGAGCTGCGCGCCCGCTGGACCGTCACCGCCTCGGGCGGCCCCGACGCCGTCGGCGTGGCCGGGCCCGCCGCCGAGGTCCGGGCGCTGGCCGGGGACCGGGCCCGGGTGCTCACCGGCGCCGAGCGGCGGCGCGCCGACCCCGGCGCCGACCGCGACGCGCAGGCCCTCGTCACCCTGAACGCCCTGCTCGGCACCGCCGGCGGCGTCACCGCCTTCGTCTCCGTCTTCGTCGTCGCCTCGACCTTCGCCTTCGGCGTCGCCCTGCGCCGCCGGGAGCACGGGCTGCTGCGCACCGCCGGGGCCACCCCCGGGCAGCTGCGCCGGGCGCTGCTCGCCGAGGCGGCCGTCGTCGGCGTGCTCGCCTCGGCGGCCGGCTGCCTGCTCGGCGGGCTCGGCGCGCCCCCGCTGGGCCGGATCCTGGTGTCCGGCGGGGTGGCGCCCGACTGGTTCGCCATCGGCACCGGGGCCGCGGCCTGGCCCTTCCACATGGCCTTCTGGACCGGGGTCGGCGTGGCCCTCGCGGGCGCCTTCGCCGCCTCCCGCCGGGCCGGGCGGGTCGGCCCGGCGGCGGCGCTGCGCGAGGCCGACGTCGACACCGACGTCCTGCCGCCCGGCCGGGCGCTGTGCGGCGCCGCGCTGCTGCTCGGCGGCCTCGGGCTGCTGGTGTGGACGGGCGCGACGGACCCCGCCGCGCTGCTCAAGCGCAAGACGTACGTCACCCTCCCGATGCTCCTGATCGCCGGCACCGCCCTGCTCGCCCCGCTCCTGGTCCGCCCGGCGGCCCGCGCGGTCCGGCTGCCGGGCGCGGTCGGCACCCTGGTCCGGGAGAACGGCGCCGCCGCCGTGCGCCGGACGGCCGCGGTCGCCGCCCCGGTCCTGGTGACGGTCGCCCTCAGCGGCACCCTGCTCGGCTCGGCGGCGACCGCGGCCGGCGCGAAGGCGGCCGAGGCACGGGGCCAGACGGCCGCCGCGTACGTCACGACCGGCACCGCCCTGCCGCGCACCGGGCCCGGCTCGGCCACCGGGGCCACCTCCCTGTTCGTACGGGACGGGGCGGAGGCCGTGGTCCGCTACGGGGCCCGCGCCGTGGCCGACCCCGCCGCCTGGGCCTCGTACACCAGGCTGCCCGTCGTCGCGGGCGACCTCCGGCGGCTGGACGACCGGTCGATCGTCGTCAACGAGGAGTTCGAGCGGCGCGGGGTCGGCGAGAGCGTCGAGGTGTGGACGGCGGACGGGCGCGGCCCGGTGCGGCTGCGGATCGCGGCCGTCCTCGCGCGCGGGACCGGCTCCAACGGCCCGTACGTCACCTGGGCGAACGCCCCCGGCGCGACCGCCGACCGGATCGACTCGGACCGGCCCTCGGCCGTGCCCGGCGGGACCACGCGGACCGCCGGCGCGTGGGCGGCGGCGGCCTTCCCCGGGGCCCTCGCGACCCAGGCGACCCGGCTGGGCCTGTTCCTGGTCCTCGGCATCGCCCTCGTCTACACGGTGATCGCGCTCGCCAACACCCTCCTGATGAGCACCTCGGTACGCGGCCGGGAGCTGGCCGCGCTGCGCCTGGCCGGGGCCACCCGGGCGCAGGCCCTGCGGGTGGTCGCGGGCGAGACGCTGCTCGCCGTCGGCATCGGCGCGGCGGGCGGCCTGGCCGTCACGGCGGCCTGGCTCGCCGCGCTGGGCGCCGGGCTCGCGGCCCTCTCCGCGCCCGTCGCGCTCGCCGTCCCGTGGGGGTGGACGGCGGCCGCGGCGGGGGTGTGCGCGGCGGTCGCGACGGCGGCGGCCGTGCTCCCCGCGTGGCGGCTCGCGCGCTGAGGGGCGAGGGTGGGGAGACGGGACGGGACAGGGACCGGGGTCGGAGCCGGGTCCCTGTCCCGTCCCGTTCGGCGGGGCCGCACCCCCGTGTCGCCCCCACCGGCTCCCCGGCGGCCCGCGCACCCGCCCTGACCGGGCCGGATGCCGGGATGATCACCCGGACGGATGCCCGGGCGAATGTCCGTGCGGGCCGGTAGGTTGCGGCTGTCGGTCCGAGGTGCGGACCGTCGAACGGGGAGCTGTACGACGATGCACATGCACCTGCGCGCGGCGGCGGGGGCGGAGATCAGGGACGACCACTCCTGGCTCGAAGCCTTCATGGCCACCGCATGGGCGCACCACGAGGTGGAGTACGCGGCGGGGGTGGCCGGCTCCATCGAGAAGGACTTCCGCCTGGTCCACGCGCTGTACGAGGCGAGCGGGGCCACGGCGGGCCGGCTGCCGGTCCTCGGCGGGCGGCAGCCGGCCGGGGCGCCCGCCGCCGCCCCGCCGCACCCGCCGCTGCGGGTCCTGGAGCCGGCCGGGGTGCGCGCCGCCGCCGCGTTCCTGACGGACGCCTCCTTCGAGGACCTGTGGGAGGCCGCGGGCCCCGGGATACACGCCTCCTTCGGCCCCGGCTGGCCGGAGGCCCTGGTCGCCGAGATCTTCCAGCGCCACCACCGCGACCTGCGCGCCTTCTACGGCCGCGCGGCGGCGGCGGGGCACACGGTGGTGAAGGCGGGGTGGGACTAGGGGCGGGGCCGGGGGCCGGGCAGACCGGGCGGGCCTGCGTGCTTGCGGGCCTGCGGGCCTGCGCGGCCGTCCGCGTGGGCCCGCCGCGCTGGCCCGCCGCACGGGCCGTCCGCCCGCTCCCGCTACAGGACGATGACCAGCTTGCCTCGGACGTGGCCCGACTCGCTCAGTTCCTGGGCGCGGGCCGCCTCCTTCAGCGGGAAGGTCTCCGCGAGGTCCAGTCGCAGCCGGCCCTCGGCGACCAGGCCGGCCACCTCCGTCAGGATGCCGCGCGCGGCGGACTCCTCGACGGTGACACCGGAGAAGACGATGCCGTGCTCGGCGGCGTCCGGCGCGGCGATGGTCACGATCCGGGACGTCTCGCCGCCCAGGAGCTCGACCGACACCGGCAGCGTGTCGTGGCCGGCCGCGTCGAACACCGCGTCGACGCCCTGCGGGGCGGCGGCCCGGACGCGGTCGATCAGGCCCTCGCCGTACGTCACCGGGACCACGCCCAGCTCCCGCAGGAACGCGTGGTTGCGCGCGGAGGCGGTGCCGATCACCGTCACACCCGCCGCGACGGCCAGCTGCGCCGCCACCGCGCCCACGACCCCGGCGGCGCCGTGCAGCAGCAGCGTCTCGCCGGAGCGGACGCCCAGCAGGTCCAGGACCCGGCGGGCGGTCTCGCCCGCGACCGGCACGGCCGCCGCCCGCGCCCAGTCGAGGCCGGCGGGCTTCGGGGCGACGGTCCCGGCGATGGCGTACTCGGCGTAGGCGCCGGTCTTCGTCCAGCCGAACACCTCGTCGCCGACGGCCAGTCCGGTCACCCCGTCGCCCAGCGACTCGACCGTGCCCGCGAACTCCAGGCCCGGGACGGCCGGGAAGCTCGTCGGGTAGAACTCCTCCACCCAGCCGTACCGGCGCTTCCAGTCCACCGGGTTGACGCCGACCGCCGCCACCTTGACCCGCACCTCGCCCGGACCGGGCTCCGGCGCGTCCACGGCCGTCTCGTGGCGCAGCACCTCGTGGCCGCCGAACCGCTCGTACACGATCGCTTCCATGACTCTCCCCGTCTCCGCCCCCGCTCCGGGGCCCGTTCGCCGATCCGTTCCGATGGATCAAGCATCCGGCCGCGCACCGGCCCGCCCCGCCGCCCGAACGGACAGTCCCACCTGACCGAAAGGACGGCCGTAGGGTGGACGGCATGGAACTGACCGCCACCAGCGCCCTGTTGGCCGCCCAGGACGTCATCCGGCAGCCGCTCGGCGCGATCCTGCCCCGGCTGTCCGCCGTCCTGGAACCGCTGATCCCGCACCGCGCGGCGGCCGAACTGTCCACGCACTGCGCCCACTCCCCGTTCAAGCGCACCGGGGACGACGACCCGGAGCTGCCGTTCACCGCCGCCGAGCTCACCCCGCTGCTCGCCGCCGGGACCCCCGGCGAGCCCTGGCAGGGCACCGCCCGGGTCGGCGGCGCCGAGCGCCAGGTGGTCGCGGTGCGCAGCGACGCCACCCCGCGCGGCTCCGTCCTCGTCCTCGTACGGGAGGACGGCGCCGCCCCGGCCGGGGCGCCCGAACTCGCCCTGGCGCAGGCCCTGTGGGACCTGGTGACCAGCCACTTCGAGCGCTTCGCGGGCGAGGCGGTGCCGGCCGCCCTGGCCCGCTCGCGGACCGCCGCCGACACCCGGGCCCGGGTCACCGCCGAGCTCACCACGGCGCACGCCGCCGCGCTCTCCGGGCTCCTCGGGGTGCTTCGCAGCCGCGCCCTGGACGACACCGCCGCCCGGGCCACCGCCACCGAGCTCGCCGTGTCGTCCCTGATCGAGCTGCGGGCCGAGTCCCAGCGGGACAGGTCCGTCGCCGAGGAGACGGCCGCGGAGGCGTTCGCCCGGCTCTCCGACGTGCTGCGCCCGATGCTGCGGCACAGCACCGTGCGGCTCGAACTCGGCCCGCCGGAGGCCGTCCGCACCCTGCCCGCCGACGTGGCGCACGGCACCCGCGCGATCGTACGGGCGCTGCTCCTGATCGTCCTGGAGCAGGAGGCGGTCTCCCGGGTGCACGTCGGCTGGACGCTGACCGAGCACGAGCTGCGGGCGACCGTGCGCGACGACGGGCCGGGGCTGCTGGACACCTGCCCGTACGGCGCGGGCAGCGTCACCGACCGTCTTGAGGTGCTCGGCGGGCGGCTGGAGTTCGACGCGGTGCCCGGCTGGGGCACCACCGTCACCGCCACCGTGCCGCTCGCCACCCCCGAGGCGCCCGCCGCCGCGATGAGCCCGCTGACCGGGCTCGGGGAGCGCGAGGTGGAGGTGCTGACCCATCTGGCGCTCGGGCACCGCAACCGGCAGATCGCGCAGGAGCTGCACATCAGCGAGTCGACGGTGAAGTTCCACGTCGCCAACATCCTGAACAAGCTCGGGGTCGGCTCCCGGGGCGAGGCGGCGGCGCTCTTCCACCGGGCGGCCTGACCCCGCGCGGCCCCGGTCCGCCCGGTCCTGGTCCCGGCCCCGGCCCCGGTCCCGGTCCCGGTCCCGGTCCCGGTCCGCCTCCCGGGGATTGTCAGTGGCGGCTGCCAGACTCGCACCCGTGAACGAACGGTGGGCACTCGCGCCCGAGCCGGAGGGCGACGGGGCGCTGCTCGTCCCCCTCGGGCCCGACGGGCTGCCCGCCGGGCCGGTGCGCCGCGAGCCGGACCTGGTGGCCGCCGTCCGCGCCCGCCCGGACGTGGCCCGCTGGGTCTGGCGCGCCACCTCCGAGGTCTATCCCCGGCTGCTCGCCGCCGGGGTCAGGGTCGAGCGGTGCTACGACGTGGAGGACGCCGAGCAGCTCCTGCTCGGCCACGAGGGGCGGCTCGGCGAGCCCCGCTCGGCCGCCGCCGCCTGGGCCCGGCTGCGGGACGCCCCGGTGCCGCCCGACCCGCCGGCCAGGGCCGCCGAGCCCGGCTCGCAGGACTCCCTCTTCGAGCCGGTGGCCGCCGCCGGAATCCCCTTCGACGGGCTCCTCCAGGTGTACGCGGAGCAGCAGCGGCGGCACGACCTGGCCGGGCACCCGGGGCGGCTGCGGCTGCTCACCGCCGCCGAGTCGGCCGGGATGCTGGTCGCCGCCGAGATGCAC
Organism: Streptomyces sp. NPDC048659; assembly: GCF_040650575.1. NCBI lineage: Bacteria > Bacillati > Actinomycetota > Actinomycetes > Kitasatosporales > Streptomycetaceae > Streptomyces > Streptomyces sp. NPDC048659. The sequence goes on from NZ_JBEZHM010000004.1 coordinate 94,283, forward strand.
CGGGCCGGGCTGCCGTGGCGGGCCGACGTGCACCGGGAGGTGCTGCACGGCCTGCTCGGCGAGCGGTACGCGGGCGGCGGCGAGCCCCGCAGGCTGGCGGAGCTGGCCGACGAGGTGTCCGCCGCGTTCGGGCACCGGGTGCGGCCCGACCTGCCCGCCGACGTGCTGAAGGCGTTCGCGCGGGCCGGGATCCGGGTGCGGTCCACCCGGCGCTGGGAGCTGGAGGAGGTCGACCACCCGGCGGTCGCCCCGCTCATCGCGTACAAGAAGCTCTACCGGATCTGGACCGCGCACGGCTGGTCCTGGCTGGCCGACTGGGTGCGCGACGGCCGCTTCCGCCCGGAGTACCTGCCGGGCGGCACGGTCAGCGGGCGCTGGACCACCAACGGCGGCGGGGCGCTGCAGATCCCCAAGGTGATCCGGCAGGCCGTCGTCGCCGACGAGGGCTGGCGGCTGGTGGTCGCCGACGCCGACCAGATGGAGCCGCGGGTGCTGGCCGCGATCTCCCGCGACCCCGGCCTGATGGAGGTCGCGGGCCACCCCGACGACCTGTACACCCGCCTGTCCGACCGGGCGTTCTCCGGCGACCGGGACCACGCGAAGCTGGCGCTGCTGGGCGCGATCTACGGGCAGACCAGCGGCGACGGCCTGAAGAACCTGGCGGCGCTGCGCCGCCGCTTCCCGCGCGCGGTGGCCTATGTGGACGAGGCGGCGAAGGCGGGCGAGGAGGGCCGCCTGGTGCGCACCTGGCTCGGCCGCACCAGCCCGAAGGCGGCGGGGGCGGCCGAGGCCGAGGAGGCGGGCCTGCCGCAGGGCCCGCCGGGCGGCCCGGAGGAGGAGCCCTCCGGGGCGTACGTGCCGGGGTACGCGTCGAGCGACGCGCGCGCCCGGGGCCGCTTCACGCGGAACTTCGTGGTGCAGGGCAGCGCCGCCGACTGGGCCCTGCTGATGCTGGCGGCCCTGCGCCGGGCCACCGCCGGGATGCGCGCCGAGCTGGTCTTCTTCCAGCACGACGAGGTGATCGTGCACTGCCCGGCCGAGGAGGCGGCGGCGGTGACGGAGGCGATCCGGGCGGCGGGCGACGAGGCGGGGCGGATCGCGTTCGGCGAGACGCCGGTGCGCTTCCCGTTCACGACGGCGACGGTGGAGCGGTACTCCGACGCGAAGTGAGGCGGGACGGGAAGCGGCGGGGACGGCGGGGAAGACCGGCCGGGCCTCCGCCGAGGCCCGGCCGGCCGCTCTGGGGGGCTACCGCGCGGTGAGCGCGCGCCACTTGGGGCTCAGCGCGATCTCCTTGAGCTGCTTCGTGGTCAGCGCCGGCTGGGCCCGGGTCGCCGGGTCGTAGTGGGTGGCGGAGTTGGACGCGGAGACGACGACCCGGAAGTCGTCGACGGCGAGGGTGTCGGCGCTCCACCAGACGACGCCCTCGATGTCCTTGTCGCCGGGCCCCTTCGTCAGCTTGACCAGCGTGCCGTCGGGCTGGGTGGTGACGCCGGCGCCGCCGAAGACGTCGCCGCGGATGCCGGTCATGCCGGGCTGGACGTCGATCTGGACCAGGCTCTTGCCCTTGCCGTCGTCGACGATCACGTAGCTGAAGCTCTCCGTGCCCTTGCCGACCACCTTGGTGCCCCGGGGCAGCAGCGAGATCAGGGTGGCCTGGATTTCGGAGCGGCTCGGCCCGGCGGGGGGCATCTGAGGGCTGCCCGGGAGCGGCTTCTGCGGACCGGGCAGGCGCTTGAGCAGCTGCTGCCAGCCCTTGGCCGTGACCAGGGCCTTCATCTGGGCCGGGCTGAAGGGCGGGTCGGTCCGGCTGACCGGGGAGCCCTTCTCGGCCGCCGCGTTGTACTCGCTGACGTCGACGAGGAAGCCGTCCCTGGTGAGCAGCACCGCCCGCCAGTTCTTGGTCTCCTCGCGGCGGTCGGCGTACTCGTAGCCCTGGAGGACCATCAGGCGCGAGCCGTCGGCCAGCCTCTGCTCGGTGCAGTCGTCGAAGCGGCTGCCGACCTTGTCCGGGCAGGTCACCTGGCCGCCGCCGCTCTCCCCGTCGCCGGAGGCGCGGTAGAGGCCGACGGTGACGGCCGCCTTGCCCTTGCCGTCGTCGTAGACGGCGGAGACCGACTGGCCGCGGCCCTCCGGGTCCTGGACCTCCCACTTCCCGGCCGGGGTGTTGGCCTTGAGGACGGCGGCCATCGAGGCGACCGGGATGTCCGGCTCGCCGCCGGGCTTCCCGCCGGTGTCCACGGCCGGGGTGCCGCCGGTCTTGGTGCCGGCCGCGACCGAGACCCCGGCGGGGCCGCCGGAACCGGTGCCGAGCAGGGAGCCGCCGTACACCCCGCCGACGCCGATCGCGGCGAGCGCGAGGGCTCCGGTGGCGGTGGCCACGCGGCGGCGGATCAGCCTGCGGCGGCCCCGGGCGAGGCCGCCCGCGACCAGCTCGCGGCGGTCCTCGGCGACGAAGCCGTCGCCGGTGGAGCGCAGCACGGCGCCGAGCTCCTCCTCGAAGCGGGTCCGGTCCTGGTCGTTCGGGTCGTGGTCTCTGTGCTGGGACATCGCGAAGTCACCGTCTCCGGTTCAGGGTGGGGAAGGGCTGAGGGCGGGGGCGGGGCCGGCGGGTCGGCGGAACCGGCGGACTCGGTGCGTTCGGGTGGGTCGGTGGGTTCGTCGAGCTCGTCGAGCTCGTCGAGCTCGTCGAATTCGACGGGATCAGTGGGTGCGGTGGGTTCAGTGGGTGCGGTGGGTTCAGTGGGCGGCGAACTCGCTGATGCTGCCGCCGAGCCGGCGGCGCAGGGTCGCCAGGGCGCGGCTGCACCGGGTGCGGACCGCCGCGGAGCTCACGTGCAGGGCGTCGGCGGTCTCCTCGACGCTGCGGTCCTCCCAGTACCGCAGGACGACCACCGCGCGGTCCTTGGGCGCGAGCCCGGCGAGGGCGTCGAGCAGGGCGATCCGCAGGGCGGGGTCCTGGCCGCCGTCGGCTATGTGGTCGGGGAGCTCGCCGAGCGGGCGCTCGGTGGCCGAGCGGCGCCGCTGGTGGCTGAGGAAGCTGCGGACCAGGACCGTCTGCGCGTACCCCGCCGGGTTTTCCACCCGGTGCATCCGGCCCCAGTGCGTGTACATCCGGCCGAGGGTGTCCTGCACCAGGTCCTCGGCGAGGTGGGTGTCGCCGCTGGTCAGCAGGCATGCCGAGCGGAACAGATGTGCCGAGCGGGCTGAGGCGAACTCCAGGAAGCCGTCCGCGCGGGACTGTCTCATGTCCCCCCTTCCGTCGCTGTCGGTGCGCTCACATCTGACTGACGCGACGGGCGCCGGGAAATGTTTCAGAACCCGTCCCCGGCTCGTGCATCCAAACGGGGCAAAACGGGGTAATCCTGGAGTATGAACACTTTCCTCGTGGGTTCCGCCCAGGTCACCACGGCGGCCGGTGTCTGGCAGTCCGGCCTCGCCCAGGTCCTCGGCGGACTGATCGTGGTCCTCGTCCTGATCGGCGCCGTCTGGCTCGGTTTCCGGCAGCGGGACCGGGAGTCGGACCCGCCCACCCCGGAGCAGCAGCCGCACCGCCCGGACACCGACGCGCTGCCCGGTGAGATGTCCGAGTACCGCAGGCCCGCCGAGATGCCGCGGACCGACAGCGCGCACCGGCTCATGCCGTACCAGCTCAAGGAGTCCGGGACCGAGACCTCGCCGGACCCGCCGAGCGAGGAGAAGCGCAAGTGGGGCGGCATCTCCAGCGGCGGCTTCGGCAGCGGCGGGACCGGCCACGGCGACTGACCGTGGACGAGCACGCGGTGCCCACCGGTACGCGGCCCCGGGAGGTCGCGTACCGCCTCCTCGGCTCCTACGCCGAGGCCGACGAGGCCCTGCGGGAGGCGGAGCGCGGCGCCGGGCCCGGCGCGCCCGCCCCCGGGGCCCTCGTCCGGTCGCTGGTCCGGGTCTGCCTGGCCCGGCTGCGGGCGCGCGAGGCGGCGCGCGGCGGCCCGGCGCCCGGCTCGCTGGGGAGCGGGCCCGGTGAGGAGGCCGTCCTGGACGTGCTGAGCCCCGCGGAGAAGGTGGCGTACGTGCTGCACGACGACTTCGGCGTGCCGTTCGGCGCGATCGGCCCCGCCCTGGGGCTGGCCCCCTCGGCCGCCCGGCAGCTCGCCGCCCGGGCCCGCCGCCGGCTGGCGGAGACGGACCTGATGCCGGATCCGGGGCCGGCCACGACGGCCGCCCCCGCACCGGCGCCCGCACCGGCCTGAGCCCGTCCCCGCACCCGCACCCGCCTGAGCCCGCACCCTCCGCCGTATCCCAGAGCAACGCCGCAGGGCCCGTCCCCCACCTCGGGGGACGGGCCCTGCGCGGTCTCACGCGGCCGGTACGGCGCCGGTCACCCAGCGGGCCAGGACGCCCTGGCGGCCGGGGCCCGCCGTGGCACCGGCCAGTTCGGCCAGGAAGCGGTCCACCTCGCCGTCGCCGCGCACGACGGCGACGATGCGGCAGGCCCGGGTGATCACGACGGTGCCGTTGACGCGGTGCTCGTAACCGAAGAGCCGGGAGGGGTGCGTGGGGTGCATCAGGCGGCTCCGACCTTCTCCTTGGCGGGGCCCTCGGCCGGCGCCGCCGCGTCGGAGCCGGCCGGCGCGGGGCCGCCCACTCCCAGCAGGCGCAGGATCGGGCCCGCCATCGCGGTGGTGACCAGGGCCATCAGGACCATCATCGTGAACAGTTCCGGCCCGATCAGGCCCAGCTCGCGGCCGATGCCGAGGATGACGATCTCGGTCAGGCCGCGGGTGTTCATCAGGGTGCCGAAGGCCCCCGCGTCCCGCCAGCTCATCCCGGAGAACCGGGCGGGCAGGGCGGCGCCCGCGAACTTGCCGACGACCGCGGCGACCAGCACCAGCAGCAGGGCCGCGAGGCCGGACCAGCCGATCGCGCCGATGTCGACGGAGAGGCCGGTGACCACGAAGAAGACCGGCAGGAGCAGCGAGGACGCCTTCTCCAGCGGCAGTTCGATCTGCTGGTGCAGGGCCTTGTGCTCGCCGCCCTCGCCCCGCCTCGGCATGATCAGGCCGAAGGCGAAGGCGCCGAAGATGGCGTGGATGCCGACCCAGGAGGTGGCGTACGCGGAGAGCAGCACGCCCGCCGCGACGACCGCGAGCCGTCCGTTGCCCGACCAGCGCAGCACCTTGTGGAGCAGCGGGCGGACCACGAAGAGCATCGCCGCCGCGTACACCGCGGTCCAGGCGAGCACCGCGAAGAAGCCGCCGGAGCCGCCGGAGCCCGCCATCGCCACCACCAGGACGAGCACGCACCAGGCGACCACGTCGCCGGCGGCGGCGCAGGCCATGGCGGTGGTGCCGACCCGGGTGGTGCCGAGGCCCTGGTCCCGGATGATCCGGGCCAGCACCGGGAAGGCGGTGATGGAGAAGGCCGTGGCCAGATAGAGGACGAACATGTCCCGGCCGACCCCGGCGGGCGCCAGCGAGCCGTACAGCAGCGTCGCCGCTCCGGCGCCCACCGCGAAGGGGACGGCCATCGCGAGGACGGCCGTGGAGCCGACCGAGGCGGTGCGGCCGCGCAGCTTGCCGAGGTCGAGTTCCCAGCCGGCCAGGAACATGAAGAGCGCGAGGCCGACCTGGGCGACCGCCGACAGCATCGGCCGGGCCTCGGGCGGGAAGAGCAGCGCGGGCAGGTTCCCCGGCAGGAGCCCCAGCAGGCTGGGGCCGAGCATCAGTCCGGCGGCGATCTCCGCCACCACGGGCGGCTGGTGGATCCGCCGCGCGAGTCTGACCATGACGGCCCCGACCAGCAGGACGATCGCGACGTCGGCGAGGACCACCGCCTCGATCGGTACAGCATGGGACGCTGCCATCGCGCCACTCCCCCTATGTTTCTCCGGATGGGTCAGATCAGGACACGGCCCGACGCTGTGTCCCTGGTCTCCCGCGACTTGCGCAGGTCACGGGTGATGATGGCCTTCTGGAGCCAGCGGTCCGTACCGTCGTAGCGCGCGGTGAACGCCTTGCGGCCGTGCACGGCGAGGTAGTTGTCGACGACGAGCAGCGTGCCGGCCTCGACGACGACGTCCTGGGTGGCCCGCTCCAGCTCCGCGATGAGCTCCTTCAGCGCCTGCTCCGCCGCCGCGTCACCCTCCACGCACCGCATGAAGAAGGGGTCGATGCGCAGATACGGGGATTCCGGGGCGCCGAAGAGGACGGCGACCGGCTCCGGGGTCTCGCGCATGGCGCGCATCCGCAGCAGCCCCGGGTGGTCCGGCTGGACGACGGCAAGCTGACGCAGGTGCTCGTCATCCGGAAGGATGTAGAAGCGAGGCTCCGACAGCACCCTGCGGGTCTCCGCGCCGAGGCGCACGTCGCGGATGGAGGCGACGGTGGTCGGCACCCGGTCGTGGTTGCGGATTCCGAATAGGGCCAGATAGTCGCAGCGGTACGGGTGGAATCCGTCCTCGGTGTGCCATTCCAGCAGTACATCGCTGCCGTGGCCGCTCTGTTCGTTCTCCTCGCCGGCGATCGGGAGCACATTCTGGATCATGCGGCCGGACTGGAGGGTGGGCCAGCTGAATATCTCGCCCAGGCATTTTCCGATCAGCGAGAGGAAGATTTCCTCGCGCCGGGTGTTCAGGGAGGCGGCGGCGTCGGCCCAGTTGCCGGGCGTGGGTCCCACGCCCTCGTCGTCGACGTGGAATCCCCGGATCTTGAATGCGGCGGCCGGGTCGTCGCGGCGGAACTCGGCGAGGAACTTCCGCAGTCCCACGGGGAGCCGGCCGGTCAGCTCCCAGGCCCCGTCGTGGAAGCCGGGGTGGCCCGGGTCGGAGCCCGTCCGCTTCAGCTCGACGATCAGCGCGTCCAGTTGGGCGACCTCGTCGGTGGACAAGTCGTAGTGGAGTACGCCCTGGTCAATGGTCACGGGAATTCGCCCTCTCTGGCATGGTGGGTAGGAGCCGCGGGCGGCCCTGGGCTAGTCCCAGCCCCAGCTGTCGCCGCCGTCGGTCACGGTGGTGGTCTTGCTCGTGTGCAGGGTGTCCGCGGCCTGTGCGGCGGAGGCGCCCAGCACCGTCGCGGAGAGGGCGACGGCGCACGAGACCAGGTAGACAAAAGCCTTGCGTCGCATTTCTTTTACCGTCCGATTCCCTCGAAGTGGCTTGTGGCTTACTCGATTTAGCGGCCAGATGCTTTTCATCTGCTGCCGTTGAGTAATCTGCCAGGGGCCGAACGGGCGCTACAAGAAGTTCAGTTGGCACCAAGGTGCAGTGGCTGCAAGTGGCCACATCCGCCGCCCGTGGCGAGAAGCGGGTGTGGCCGGACCACCATCAGAACGCCTTACGGTGTTTCCCGCCGCGCTTGCGCTCGTACATCTCGCGCCCGGCGGCCTCGCGGCGGCGCCATTCGCGGCCGAGCTCGGCGCGCAGCCGGGCGTCGGTGCGCGAGGCGATCCAGGCGCTCTCGCGCAGCAGCTTGCGGTAGCTCTCGAACCGGCGGTGCGAGAGGGTGCCGTCCTCGACGGCGGCGAGGACCGCGCAGCCGGGTTCGGCGTGGTGTTCGCAGTTGTGGAAGCGGCAGTGCGCGGCGAGTTCCTCGATCTCGGCGAAGACCTGGGTGAGGCCGTCGTTGGCCTCCCACAGGCCGACCCCGCGCAGCCCCGGGGTGTCGATCAGCAGCCCGCCCGAGGGCAGCGGCAGCAGGTCGCGGGTGGTGGTGGTGTGCCGGCCCTTGCCGTCGCTGCCGCGGACCTCTCCCGCCTCCTGCTCCTCGGCCCCCAGCAGGGCGTTGACCAGCGTGGACTTTCCGACGCCGGACTGGCCGAGCAGGGCCGAGGTGCGGCCGGCCAGGGCGGCGGCGAGCGCCTCCAGGCCGTGCCCGTCGAAGGCGCTGACGGGGAAGACCTCCGCCCCGGGGCCGGCCTCGGCGACGTCGTCCACCAGGTGGGTGATGTCGGGGACGAGGTCGGTCTTGGTCAGCACCACCAGCGGCTGGGCGCCGCTGGACCAGGCCAGCGACAGGAAGCGCTCCAGGCGCCCGAGGTCCAGCTCGACGGCGAGCGAGACCGCGATGACGGCCAGGTCGATGTTGGCCGCCAGCACCTGGCCCTCGGAGCGGGCCGAGGAGGTCGAGCGGGTGAAGCGGGTGCGGCGGGGCAGCAGCGCCCGCACGACGGGGCCGCCGCCGGCCGCCGGGGCGGTCTCGACGGCCGCCCAGTCGCCGGTGCAGGGCGCGGCGGTCGGGTCGGCGCCGAGGACCGGCGTGGTGTCGGCCCGTAACGCCGCCACGGGGGCGCCGGGGTCGGCGGAGGCGGCGGCGACCGCCTCGCAGCGGCCCCGGTCGACCCGCACCACCCGGGCCGGGACGAGCCCGGCGGCGGCGTGCGGGGCGAACGCGTCGGCCCAGTCGGGGTCCCAGCCGTAGGCGGCGAGGGTGTGCACATTCGGGTCTTCAAAGGCGCTGGTCACAGCGGTCCCCTCGATCGGTGGTGCGGATCGGGGCCATTGTCGGGCCGCCGTACGGCCGTGGCCGTGAGGACCAGCCCGTCCCTGACGAGAAACCCTCCTTCGAAGCCGGTCAGCCGCACCCCGTCCACCACCGGGCCCTCGACGAGCAGCCGGGCGGTGAAGGTGGAGGTGTCCGGCCGGAAGACGACCGTGGCCTCGCTGAAGTCCAGCCACCGGCCGGTCAGCGGGGACCACGCCTTGAAGACGCTCTCCTTGGCGCTGAACAGGGCCCGGTCCCAGTGGATCTCCGGCCGCAGCGCGGCCAGTTCGGCCAGGTGGGCCCGCTCCTCCGCGCCGGTGACCAGGTGCAGCACCCCGGTGTGGTCGAGCGCCGCGTGCGGTTCGGCGTCGAAGCCGAGCGCCGCGAGGTCGGCCGTGCGGGCCACGGCGGCGGCCCGGTAGCCGGCGCAGTGGGTGATGCTCCCGACGATCCCGTCCGGCCACCGCGGGGCCCGGGAGGGCTCCGCGTACGGGATGGGCACCGGGGCCAGGCCCAGCCCGCCGAGAGCCCGCCGGGCGCAGGCCCGCGCGGTGGTGAACTCGCGGCGCCGCGCGGGGACGGCGCGGGCGAGCAGGTGCTCCTCGCCCGGGAAGGGGACCGGCTCCCCGGCCGGGTCGCCGAACGCTTCCGCGGTCGCGACCGGCCGGGGCAGCAGTTCCTCGATCATCGGGCCTAGCCGGCCTTCCGCAGCTCGACCTTCGGCCGCGCCGCCGCCACCTCGCCGAGCGCCGTCACGGTCGCCGTGTCCTCCCACCACCGCACGGGGCGGTCGATGGGGTCGATCGGCATGACGGACTTGAACATGTCGTTCTCGAGGTTGGCGAGCTCGGCGTCGTACGGCCTGCCGGTCGCCTTGAAGGCCCGCTGGATGCGGACCCGGCGGCGCTCGATCAGCTCGGCGTTCCGCTCGAAGGTGGAGGCCGGCTGGAGCAGGAAGTACGTGTGCGGGCTGCCGAAGTTGAAGCGCGGCGAGTGCTCGGGGTAGCAGGGCGCGAAGGAGACGACGAAGAAGCGCTCGCCGCCGATCATCGCGTACCAGGTCTCGTCCGGGTCGGGGTCGTCCTGGACGTAGACGGACGGGTACAGCTCGCACAGCGCCTCGAAGAAGCGGCGGGTGAGCCGGGTCAGCGCGGGCAGGGTGGCGCCCAGCTGCGGGTCCTCGAAGGTGAGGAGCATCCCGTCGAGCTCGCGCTCGCGGGCCGAGGCGAAGAACTCCTCGATGGTGTCGCGGTGTTCGCGCAGCCCGGTCTCGATGTCGGTGCCGGTGACGCTGACCGGGGTGCCCATGCGGGAGGGCTTGGCGAAGGGGCAGTGGGTCGTCTGGACGATCCGGTCGAAACTCATGCTGACCTCACAGCTTCACTTTCCGATGCGGGGGCGGGGGCGGAGGCGCGGCAGCCCAGGACGTAGAACCACCAGCCGAGGACGACCAGGGCGATCAGCGCGGCGAACATCGCGGCCGGGGAGGCGTGCACGAGGAGGAAACCGCAGATGATCGGGCCGATCGCGACCCCGACGTGGACGAGGTTCTGGGCCCCGAAGTAGCTGCCGCGGAGGTTCTCGGGGGCGATGTTGTCGATGAACATGTACTCGGCGGGGACCACGATGACCTCGCCGATCGTGAAGACCACGATGGCGGCGACGATGATCCACACGTTGGTGGAGAGGGCCATGCCGACCAGGCCGAGGACGAAGGCCCCGGTGCCCCAGGTGAGCCAGCGCAGCAGGGTCTTCTCCTTGAGCCGGCTGCCGATGACGTACTGGGTGGAGATCACGACGATCGCGTTGGCGGCCGAGATGTACGCGACGAGCTGGTAGGCGGTGTCGCGGGACTCGACCAGGACCAGGTACTGCGACATGTAGGTCAGCAGCGGACCGTAGACGACGATGCTGAGGATGCCGCCGAGGGTGAACAGGCCGAGCCTGCGGTCGGCCCGCATGACCCGCAGCACCTCGCGGAAGTTCATCGACTCGTCGTCGGAGGAGGCGGATGCGGCGGCCCCCTCGGCGCCCTCGGCGGCGGCCTTCGCGCCCGCCGGGCCCGCCGTGAACAGCCTGCGGAAGATCACCAGCGGCAGCAGGGCCGCGAAGATGACGCCGGCCGCGAGCCAGAACGGGCCGCCCGTGCCGGCCTTGACCGTCCACACGCCGAGGAAGGGGCCGACGGCCGCGCCGATGTTCTGCAGCGAGTAGCGCAGCGAGAACACCTTGGCGCGGTTCTCGGAGGGGAGCAGGTCGGCGAGGAGCGCGTTGGCGGTGACGCTCATCGAGGAGGAGGCCGTGTTGGCGACCAGCAGCACCGCTATGACCAGGACCGGCGAGTCCAGGAAGGGCAGCCCGCCGTAGAGCAGGGTGAGCAGCACGTCCAGGACGATCATGAAGTCGACCTTGACGAAGCGGTCGGCGAGGTAGCCGCCGTAGACGCTCACGAAGGTGCCGACGAGCAGGCAGATGCCCAGGACGTAGCCGACGTTGGCGCCGTTCATGCCGAGCGAGTCGTTCAGGTAGATCGGCAGGTAGGCGAGGATGCCGAAGAAGCTGATCGAGCGCGCCATGGCGCAGAGCAGCATGATCCGTACGGCGGTGGGCAGCTCGCGGACGAGCTGGAGGAAATTCTTCACGCCCCACCCTCTCGCGCGATGGTCTCGATGATCTCGATGAGGGTGTCCTTGACGAAGTCGATCTTCTTCTCGTCGAAGAGATCGGGATGGTGGCCGAAGAGCAGTTCCAGCCGCTCCCCGGGGATGACGGTGATGCCGAGGGGGTAGTGCGAGACGCCCTTGGCGCCGTCGGTGCGCTCGGTCGCGCGCAGCCCGCCGAGGTCGGCGGCACCGTCCTCCTCGTCGGGCTGGCTGGGGTAGTTCTGGAACACGTAGTAGGAGTCGAAGAGTTCGCCCGTGCCCGCGAGCCGCTGGATCTCGGTGAGGCCCAGGTGGCGGTGGGGGAAGACGTCGAGCTGGGCGGACTGCACCCGGGTGAGGACGGTCCGCAGCGGCTCCCCGGCGGCGGCGCGGACGCGCAGCGGCACGGTGTTGATGAGCAGTCCGACGACCGACTCGATCCCCTCGATCTCGGCGGGCCGCTCGGAGACGGTGGTGCCGAAGACGACGTCGTCGGTGCCGGTGAGCCGGCCGAGGAGCAGCCCCCAGGCCGTCTGCACGGCCGTGTTGAGGGTGATCCCGAGGCGGGCGCAGGCCCGCTCCAGGTCCCGGGTCAGCTCCGCCGGGAGGACGGCGCCGGTCGTCCGGGGCAGCACGTGCGGGGCGAGCCCCGGGGTGCCGACCCGGGTCGGGCCGGGCAGCCCGTCCAGGTAGCCGCCCCAGGCGGTGACGGCCGCCGCCGCGTCCTGCCCGGCCAGCCAGGCCAGGTAGGAGCGGTACGGGACGGCCGGCGGCAGCGCGTCGCCGCGGCCCGCGTACAGCTCGAACAGGTCGTGCCAGACCACCGGCATCGACCAGCCGTCGAGCAGGATGTGGTGGTCGGCGACGAGGAGTTCGTGCCGGGTGGCGGCGTAGCGGATCAGGCTGAAGCGGAGCATCGGGCCGTCCGCCAGGTCGAAGCGCAGCCGCGCGTCGTCGGCGACGATCCGGTCCCGTTCGGCCCGCTGGTCGGCGGGCGGCAGCCCGGTCAGGTCGTGCAGCGCCCAGGGCACCTCGACCGTGGCGCGGACCACCTGCACCGGCCGCTCCAGGCCGCGGACGGCGAAGGAGGCGCGCAGGTTTGTGTGGCGCATGAGCAGCCCGTGGGCGGCCTCCCGCAGCCGCTCCGCGTCGAGCGGCCCGGTCAGGTCGAAGACGGTCTGCCCCTGGTAGGGGTCGTCGTCGTGCTCGGGGTCGGCGGAGGCGCTGACGTGGAGCAGCAGGCCCTGCTGGAGCGGGGCGAGCGGCAGCACGTCGGCGAGGCCCGGGTAGCGCCGCTCCAGTTCGGTGAGGGTGGACTGCTTGAGCGGCAGCAGGGTGATGTCGGAGGGGGTGAGCCCGCCGAGCTCCGGGTGCGCGGTCAGCGTCCCGAGGGCCGCGAGGAGCTGCTCGAAGCGCTCGGCGAGGGCGGTGGTCTCCGCCGCGTCGAACAGCCCGGTGTCCCAGCGCCAGCGCAGCTCGGCCGCGCCGCCGTCGGTCCGCAGCTCGACCACGAGGGCGTACGGGGCCTCCTCCGTCGCCGCCGCGTCCGCGCCGTACCGGAAGGCGACCCGCGACGGGCCGAAGTCCGCCTCCGCCGCCGCGAGTTCCGCGTAGTTGCGGCCCTCGGCGGGGGTCGCCCTGACCTGCTCCTTGACGCGCTTGAGGGCACGGGCGAGGCCCCTCGGGTCGGTCAGCGCCCGGTCGATGCCGGCCAGCCCGGGGACGAGCCGGACCGGGTACGGGGCGGGGGCCGCCGCCGTCGCAAGGTCCACCCGCAGCGCCGACTGGGCGGCCGGCAGCCTGCGGGCGCGCCACTCGATGAGGGCGGGCGCGAAGGCGGCGAGCGCCAGGTGCTCGGGCGCCGCGTGGAAGAGCCCCGGCAGGGTGCCGAGCAGCGCGGCGGCGGCCTCGGCACCGAGGGCGCGCCCGGACTCGGCGTGGGCGCCGGAGGGTTCGCCGTAGGACGGGTCCGGGGTCTCCAGGGTCTTCAGCCAGTGCGGCAGCTCGGTCGCGGCGGCGGCGGCCGGGTCGACCGCCTCGGCGGCCTGCGCGGCGCAGGCGATCAGCGCCTCCACCGTCTGGTGCTGGAAGACGTCGCGCGGGGTGATGACGAAGCCCTCCGCGCGGGCCCTGCTGACGAGCTGGATGGAGCGGATGGAGTCGCCGCCCAGGTCGAAGAACTGGTCGTCGACGCCGACCGTCTCCAGGCCGAGGACCTCCGCGAACAGCCGGGCGAGGGTGATCTCCCGCTCGGTGCGCGGTGGCCGGACGGCCCGCGAGGTGAAGTCGGGCGCGGGCAGCTTCCGGGTGTCGAGCTTGCCGTTCGGGGTGAGCGGCAGCCGGTCGAGGAGGACGACGGCGGCGGGCACCATGTGCTCGGGGAGCTGCCGGGCGGCGTGCCGGCGGACCTCCAGGGCCAGCTTGCGGGTGTGCTCCTCGGCGCGCGGGTCGTTGCCGTGCGCGTACAGGCTCCGGCCCTCGGCGGGGGTGTGCCGGAAGACGCCGGTGAGCCAGGGCGCGGCGGCCCGGTCCGGCCCGAGCAGGACCGCGTCGAAGAGGTCCCCGTCGGGGGTGTCGGTCCAGGTCAGCCGGGCCGTGTAGCCGAGCTCGGCGGCCAGCGCGTGCACGGCCTCCGGGTCGGTGCCGGGGCGCTCGGCCGGGACCAGGCTCCGGACGGGCGCCGTGCCGCCGTCCCGCACCCGGCGGGCGGTGAGCACCTCGGCGGCGACCCGCCGGTTGGGGACGCCGGTGACCCGCAGCAGCCCGGGGCGGGTGTCCGCGAGGTGGGCCCGCAGGGCCTCGGCGCCGTCCCAGGCGAGCTCGGGGGCATCGGCGACGGAGACCAGGTCGGCGCCGCGCTTGTGCAGGACGACCTCGTAGCGGAAGTCGGTCAGCTCGTTGCCGTGGTGGCCGCGCTTGAGCTGGACGTCGACGCCGGCGACCTCGGGGACGGCCTCGCCGATCCGGCTGAAGAAGGCCGGGTCGAGGAGGAGTTCGCTCTCCAGGGCCACGGTGTGCTCGACGAGTTCGCGGACCACGCCGGCCTGCTCCTCGGCGTGCGCCCCGTCGTGCAGGGCGATCGCGGTGAGGAAGGGGTGGAGCAGCCCGAGGTGGCGGATGTCGCCGAGGAAGATCCGGCCGCCGGGCTCCAGGAGCGCCATGGCCTGCCGGATCACGTCGATCAGGTAGGGGACGCTCGGGAAGTACTGGGCCACGGAGTTGATGACGACCGTGTCGTACGTGTGCCCGGCCAGGTCGCCGATCTCGTGTCCGGCGAGGCTGCGCAGCATGACCTTGTCGCGCAGCTCCGCGGAGGCGGCGGCCCGGTTGCCGAGGGTCTGGATCAGCGAGGGCGAGAAGTCGACGCCGGTGTAGTGGTCGACGTGCGGGGCGACCTTCCACAGGATGAGGCCGGAGCCGACGCCGACCTCCAGGACCCGGCGGGGCTTCAGGTCGAGGATGCGGGTGATGGTGGCGTCCTGCCACTCGCGCATGTCGTCGAGCGGGATGGGCCGGTTGTCGTAGCTGCTGTTCCAGCCGGTGAAGTCCTGCTCGACCCCCAGGTCCTCCTGCTCGCTGTAGCCCTGCTCGTGGATCTCCTGCCACTTGTCGACGTGCGCGATGTCCTCGGCGAGGTCGTGCGCCCGCTCCTCGCCGTTCCTCGGCACGACGTAGCCGACGAGCTGCTTGTGGTCGGGGGTGTCCTCGCGGACCACGACGACGGACTGGGCGACGCCGTCGTGGGTGTCGAGGACGGCCTCGATCTCGCCGAGCTCGATCCGCATGCCGCGGATCTTGACCTGGTCGTCGGCGCGGCCGACGAAGTCCACGACACCCTCGCCGGAGGGCAGGGTGCGCCACTTGGCGAGGTCGCCGGTGCGGTACATCCGGCCGCCGGGCTCGCCGTACGGGCAGGCCACGAAGCGCTCGGAGGTGAGCCCGGGGCGGTTGAGGTAGCCGCGCGCCAGGCCGTGGCCCGCGATGTACAGCTCGCCGACCACACCAGGCGGCACCGGCCGGAGGGCCGCGTCGAGCACGTACACCCGGGTGTTGTGCAGCGGGCGGCCGACGGGCACCGAGTCCGCCTCGAAGGCGCTCCCGGCGTCCCCGACCCTCCAGTACAGGGTGTCGACGGTCGCCTCGGTCGGACCGTACGCGTTGATCATCGTCCGGCCGCGCGACCAGGCCGCCGCGAGTCCGGGCGGGCACGCCTCGCCGGCCACCATGATGTTCCCGACGGCGGCCAGCGCGTCCTCGGCCATCGAGCCGAGGATCGTCGGCGAGAAGGTGATGTGCGTCGGGCGGTGGCGGGCGGTCAGCGCGCGCTGCCGGTCCGGGGAGAGCAGCTCCTCCGGCGAGGTCAGGATGACGGCCGCGCCCGACAGCAGGGTGCAGCACATCTCGCAGAAGGTCGGGTCGAAGTTGATCGACGAGAACTGCAGGAAGCGGGAGTCGGCGTCGAGGCCGAAGCGCTCGATGTAGCTGCGGGCCAGGTTGGGGATGCCCTTGTGGGTGACGGCGACGCCCTTGGGGCGGCCGGTCGAGCCCGAGGTGTAGATGACGTACGCCAGGTCTCCGGTACGCAGCGGGGCGCGGCGGTCCGTGTCGGTGGGCGCGTGCCCGGGGCGCGCGTCGAGCTCCGCGCGGGCGGCCGGGTCGTCGAGTTCGAGCCGGAGCACGTCCCGGGCCTCGGCGGGCAGCTTGGCGAGGACGTCACCGGTGGTGATCAGGACCCGGGGGCGGGTGTCCTCGACCATGAACGCCAGGCGGTCCGGCGGGTAGTCGGGGTCGAGCGGCAGATAGACGCCGCCCGCCTTGAGGATGCCCAGCAGGCTCGCCAGCAGGTCGGGCGAGCGGCGCAGCGACAGGCCCACCACGTCGTCGCGGCCGACCCCGTGGCCGATCAGCCAGTGCGCGACCCGGTTGGCGCGCCGGTCGAGCTCGGCGTAGCTGAGCTCGGTGTCCTCGTGGACGAGGGCGAGCGCGTCGGGGGTCCTGGCGACCTGCGCCTCGAAGAGGACGGGGAAGGTCGTGTCGGGCAGGTCGAGCGCGGTCGCGTTCCACGTGTCGAGGACGGCGGTCCGCTCGGCGCCGTCGAGCAGGTCGATGGAGTCCAGGGTGCGGCCCGGGTCCGCGACGACCAGGTCGAGGACGCGCAGCAGGTAGCGGGCGAAGCGCTCGACGGTGGCCCGGTCGAAGAGGTCGGTGGCGTACTCGATCTCGCCGCGCAGCCCGTCCGGGCGGCCGGCCCGGTCGAAGCGCTCGGTGAGCTCGACGGTCAGGTCGAACTTGGCGGTCCGGGTCGGCACCGTCTCGTGGACGGCGTCCAGGCCGGGCAGCCGCCACTCGGGCGCCACGTTGTTCTGGAGCACCAGCATCACCTGGAACAGCGGGTGGTGGCTGGTGGTGCGGGCCGGGTTGAGGACCTCCACCAGGTACTCGAAGGGCAGGTCCTGGTGGTCGTAGGCGGCCAGGTTCGACGCGTTCACGCGGGCCAGCAGCTCGGTGAAGGCCGGATCGCCGGAGGTGTCGGTGCGCAGCACCAGCGTGTTGACGAAGAAGCCGACGAGCTCGTCGAGCGCGCTGTCGGCGCGGCCCGCGAGCGGCGAGCCGAGCGGGATGTCGGTGCCCGCGCCGAGCTTGCTCAGCATCGTGGCGGTGGCGGCCTGGAGGACCATGAAGAGGCTGGCCCGCTCGCGCTGGGCCAGCGCCTGGAGCCGCTCGGTCAGCTCGGCGCCGACCTCGAAGGGCACGACGTCGCCGCGGAAGGTGGCGAGCGCGGGGCGCGGCCGGTCGGTGGGCAGGTCGAGCAGCTCGGGCGCGCCCGCGAGGCGTTCGCGCCAGTAGCCGAGCTGCCGGGACATCGCGGAGTCCGGGTCGTCGGTGGAGCCGAGCAGCTCGCGCTGCCACAGCGTGTAGTCGGCGTACTGGACGCCCAGCGGCGCCGCCTCGGGCTCCGCGCCGCGCCGGGCCGCCTCGTACGCCGCGCACAGGTCGTCGACCAGCGGGGCGAGCGACCAGCCGTCGGAGGCGATGTGGTGGATGCAGAGCAGCAGGACGTGCGCGTCGGGGCCGGTGCGGAAGAGGTCGACGCGGGTCGGGATCTGGGCCGACAGGTCGAAGAGGTGGCCGGCGGCCTTGTCGACGGCGGCCTGCGCCCGCTCCTCCGCGACCTCGTGGAAGGCGATCTCCACGCGGGCCTCGGCGGCCGGCACCACGATCTGCACGGCGCCCTCGGGGCCCTCGCCGAAGTACGTGCGCAGGCTCTCGTGCCGGGTGACCAGGTGGTCCACGGCCTTCTGGAGCGCGGCGGTGTCGAGTGCGCCGGTGAGGCGGACCGCGATCGGCAGGTTGTAGGTGGTGCTGGGGCCCTCCAGGCGGTGCAGGAACCAGAGCCGGCCCTGCGCGTACGAGACGGGCAGGTGCGCGCCGCGCTCCCGCCGGGCGGGCGCGGGGCGGGCCGGGGCGCCCGCGTCGAGGCGGAGCGCGAGGGCGGCGGGGGTGCGCTCCTCGAAGACGGTACGGAGGGGGAGTTCGACGCCGAGTTCGGCGCGGACCCGGGCGACCAGGCGGGTGGCGAGCAGCGAGTTGCCGCCGAGGTCGAGGAAGGCGTCGTCGGCGCCGACCCGGTCCACCCGCAGCACCTCGGCGAAGAGCGCGGCGAGCGCCTTCTCGCCGTCGGTGGCGGGCGCGCGGTAGGCGG
Organism: Streptomyces sp. NPDC048659; assembly: GCF_040650575.1. Classification (NCBI taxonomy): domain Bacteria; kingdom Bacillati; phylum Actinomycetota; class Actinomycetes; order Kitasatosporales; family Streptomycetaceae; genus Streptomyces; species Streptomyces sp. NPDC048659. Next base: position 112,087 of record NZ_JBEZHM010000004.1, read on the forward strand.
TGGCGGCGCCGAACTCCAGCGGCGGGAGGGCCTTGCGGTCGACCTTGCCGGCCGGGGTGAGCGGGAAGCGGTCCAGGACGGCGACGCCGGCCGGGACCATGTGCGCGGGCAGCCAGGCGGCGAGCGCGGTGCGCAGGGCGGCCGGTTCGGGGGCGTGCCCGGGGGCGGGCACCACGTATCCGGCGAGGTGGGTGGAGCCGGGGCCGCCGTCCTCGCGGACCACGACGCGGGCCTGGGCGACCTCGGGGAGGCGGCGCAGGGCCTCCTCGATCTCGCCGAGCTCGATGCGGTAGCCGCGGATCTTGACCTGCTCGTCGACGCGGCCGAGGAAGTCGAGGGCGCCGTCGGGGCGGCGGCGCACGACGTCGCCGGTGCGGTACATGCGGGCGCCGGCCGCGTCCCCGAAGGGGCAGGCGACGAAGCGCTCGGCGGTCAGGCCGGGGCGCCCGTGGTAGCCGCGGGCCAGTCCTTCGCCGGAGAGGTAGAGCTCGCCGGGCTCGCCGTCGGGGACCGGGCGCAGCCGCTCGTCCAGGACATGGACGCCGGTGTTCCACATCGGTGTGCCGATGGTGACGGGCTCGCCCGCGCGGACCGGGGCGACCAGCGACCAGATGGTGGTCTCGGTCGGGCCGTACAGGTTCCACACCTCGGCGTGCCCGGCGGCGGCGAGGAAGTCGGCGAGGTCCTGCGGCAGCGCCTCGCCGCCGCACAGCAGCCGGGTCCCGGCCGGGAGTTCGGCCGGGGACCAGCCCGCCTCGCGCAGCAGCTGCCACAGCGCCGGGGTGCCCTGGACCAGGGTCGGCCGGGCCTCGGCGAGGCGGCGGCGCAGCGCGGCGCCGTCGACGGCGGTCTCGCGGGGCACCAGGTGCAGGGTGGCCCCGTTGACCAGCGGCAGGTAGAGCTCCAGGCCCGCGATGTCGAAGGAGATCGGCGTGGTCGACAGGATCGTGTCGGCCCCGCCGACCGCGTACCGGTCGGTCATGAAGGCGAGGAAGTTCGCCAGCGAGCGGTGGGTGACCACGACGCCCTTGGGGCGGCCGGTGGAGCCGGAGGTGTAGATCGTGTACGCGCCCTGGGCGGGCCCGGTGGCGCGGCCGCGGGGGTCGCTCTCCGGCGCGGCGGCCTCCTCGCCCGGGTACAGGCGCGCGGTGCCCTCGGGCACCGGCCCGAGGCCCGGCTCGACGGCCGGGGTGGTGATGAGGGCGCGGGGGCGGGCGTCGGCCGTCATGTAGGCGAGGCGCTCGCTCGGGTAGCCCGGGTCCAGCGGCAGGTACATCGCCCCGGCCTTGAGGGTGCCGAGGAGGGCGGCGACCAGCTCCGGGGAGGACGGCAGGGCGACGGCGACGGTGTCGCCGGGGCCGATGCCGAGGCCGCCGAGGCGGTGCGCGACCCGGTTGGCGCGCGCGTTGAGCTGCGCGTACGTGAGCGCGGTGGTGCCGTCGGTGAGGGCGACCGCGTCCGGGACGCGGGCGGCCGTCGCCTCGAAGCGGCCGACGAGGCCGTCCGCCCAGGGGGCGGCCGTGTCCGCGGAGTGCTCCAGCTGTGCGGTCATGAGTGCAGGTCCCGTCCGGTGGTCGCGGCCGGCGCGAGGGCCGTCCAGTGCTCCTCGACGTACTCCAGGCACGCCGTGCGCGTCCCGGGGCCGAAGGCGGCCGTCCAGCCGGCCGGCACCTCGGCGAAGTCGGGCCACAGGGAGTGCTCGCCGGCGGTGTTGGTCAGGACGCGGTAGACGCCCCGCTCGTTCTCGAACGGGTTGGTCGCCTCGTCCGTCTGCTGTGCCTCGCCCATGTCCTCAGCCCTCGCCCACGAAGTCGTCGATGCGCGCGGCGATCTCGACCGCGTCGGTCATGCAGAGCTTCACGCCGTACGAATCGGAGTCCATGACCTCGGCGGTCAGCTCCCCGGTGATCGCCTCGCGCCACAGCCCGAAGGTCTCGTTGTCCTTGGCGAGCAGCATCAGCGCGTCCACGTCGAGCGGCTCGGGACGGTAGGTCTCCAGGGCCCGCGCGGTGGTGCGGAAGGCGTGGTAGACGCGCTCGGCGAAGTCGGTGGCGCCGCCGCCCTTGGCCGCCGCCTCGGCGCCGAACAGGACGGCGGTGACCTCCTCGTACACCGCGGCGTGCTCCGCGTCGGCCGCGTCGAGGACGGCGTGCTCGACGTGCGGGGCGATCAGCCGCAGCATGTCGTAGCGGTACTCGACCAGCCGGGCCTGCTCCGTGCCGGGCTCCTCCGGGCCGGTGCGGGAGCCGTCCAGGTAGCCGTCGACGATGACCAGCTTCCGGAGGCCCAGGCCGCGCTCCTCCGCGATGCGGGCGAGCTCGTAGCCGATCACGCCGCCCGCGCAGGCGCCGACGACGTGGAAGTCGTCCTCGCCGAACTCGTCCTCGATCAGGTCCGCGTACCGCTCGGCGATCTCCCGCATGTCGTCGGGGACGGCGACGTCGCTGATGTGCGGGGACTGGATGCCGTAGCAGGCGCGGTCGGAGCCGAGCAGCCGCACCAGGTGCCCGTAGCCGTCGACCAGGCCGATGCCGGGGTGGATGAAGACGAGCGGGGTGCGGGAGCCCTGGTTGCTCATCCGGATCACGGACCGCTCGGTGGGCGCGGCCTGGAGCAGCGCCTTGTTGGCGCACAGCTTGCTGATCGTGCGGTGGCGCAGCAGGTCGCCCATGTTGAGGGACCAGCCGAGCCGCTGGTTGATCTGCTCGATGGTGACCAGGGCCAGCAGGGAGTCGCCGCCGGTCGCGAAGAAGTCGTCGTCGAGCCCGACGGTCTCCCGGCCGAGCGTGGTCTTCCAGATCTCGACGAGGGTCTGCTCCACCAGGCTCCGGCCCGGCGTGACCTCGGACTCCTCGATGGTTGTCTGCCGAGCACTCACAGCGGAACTCTCACTTTCGTCACATGAGGTACGAGGAAGGCGGCGGGGCTACGCCCAGCCGCCGGTGAAGGGGATGACGTCGCCGGTCAGGAAGTCGGCGGAGCCGCTGGTCAGGAAGACCACCAGGTCGCCGATCTCGCGGGCGGTGCCGAGCCGGCCGGCCGGCAGCAGGCCGCGCAGCCTCGCCCGGCCCTCGTCGGTCGCCCACGCCTCCGGCGGGTAGTAGGTCTCGCTCTCCAGGAAGTTGGGGGCGATCGCGTGCACGACCACGCCGTGCGGGGCGAGTTCGCGGGCCGCGGCCTGCGCGTAGACGGAGGCGGCGGCGCGCAGCGAGCTGTAGACGGCGAAGCCGGGCTCGGGGCGGACCGGGGCGGCCGAGGTGAGCACCACGATGTGGCCGCTCCCCCGCCGCCTCATGTGCGCGGCGGCCTTGCCGAGGACGGCCGCCGGGGTGACGACCAGCGCCTCGGCGGCCCGCCGGAGCTCGGCCGCGTCGGGCTGGTCGACCGGCTGGTAGCGGGCCGGGTAGACGTCGTTGCTGACCAGCACGTCGAGCCGGCCGAAGCGCTTGACGGCCTGCCCGACGGCCCCGGCCGGGGTCTTCGCGTCGCTCGCGAAGGCCCCGTCCCGGCCGTCCTCGAAGGCGGTGCGGGCCGCCTCGTCGAGGAAGTCGTCGTCCTGGCAGAACACCGTGTACCCGGCCTTGCGCAGCGCCTCGACCGCGCCGGGCCCGGCGTAGCGCGTCGCCTGCGTGACCAGGGCGACGCGCTCCGCCGGGGCGGCGCCGCGGGAGCCGGACGCACCGGCGGCGGAAGGGGTGTCCGCGCTCACGCGGCACCGCCGATGAACTCCCGCAGCATCGTGTAGACCTCGGGGTCCGGGATCAGGATGTCGTGGTGGGTGCCCGACTCCCGCTCCTCGACCCGGGCCTCGCCCCGCACCAGGCCGCCGAAGTGGCGGGCGGTGTCGGGGTGGGTCATCCGGTCCGTGCTGCTCGTGGCGATGAGCACCCGCTGGGTGATCGCCCGAGCGGCCTCGTTCGCGTCGTACGCCATGAGGGCGTAGTTCTGCTTCGCGTACCGGTGGAACAGCTCCACGTCCCCGTACGGGTAGAGGATGAACGGCGCCAGCCGCGGCTCCACGCCGAACAGCATGTTGGGGTCGAGGAAGAGGCTCAGCGTGCTCCGGGCCTTCGCGACCCCGGCGGCGGCCGTGGCGAGCACGCTCTGGAACTGCTTCTGGAACGGGGTGCGCGTGACACCCGCGCCGAAGTTCAGGTCGGGGTGGAGCACCGTGAGGGTCTCCACCCGGTCGCCGAACTCCGCCGCCGCGGCGACGCCGACCGGCGCCCCGCCGCAGATCCCGACGAGGTGGGCGCGGGTGATCCCGTACGCCGTGAGCAGCGCGCCCATCAGGGCGGTCTCCTCGGCGAAGTCGCCCGCCGGGGTGTCGAGTCCGCGCCAGTCGCCGAAGAGATACGGGTTCTCGTACGTGACGACGAGCCGGCCGTCCGGGCCCGAGGACAGCTCCTCCAGCCAGGGCCGGAACAGCGTGGCGGGCACGCCGGAGGGCAGGATCAGGACGATCGCCTCCTCGCCCGCCGGTCCCGCCGAGAACGCCTCGAAGGACGGCACACCCGGCGCCTCGACGAGCCGCCGGCCCGGGAGGGCGGCGAGCCCGGACGGGCCCGCCGCGAGGTCCTCCGGGGGCCCCGAGCTCTCGGCGACGGGACGCCAGCTGCCCAGCTCCAGGTCGACATAGGTGCTGAGGGCGACCTCCAGGGCGGACGGCTGCTGGGGGGCGGTCGCCTCGAACCAGGGGACGACCAGGCCGTACGCGTCGCCGACGGCGGCCAGGACCTCGTTGCAGCGGGCCGCCTCGGCCGCGGAGTACTCCTCCGCGGCCCGCTCGCCGGCCGGGAAGACGCGCAGGGTCTTCGAGGAGGCGGCGAGCAGCGGCTGGCACAGTTCGAGGACCTCGACCACGCTCAGGGTCTTGGTGGTCATGTCAGAACTTCTTCCCCCGGGTGGTCTCCGTGACCATGCGGTTGTCGGCGTTCTTGTTCTCGCCGCTGACCAGGACGGAGCCGTAGCGCTCCAGGCTGATCCGGCCGCCGTACTCCTCGATGTGGTCGCTGTCCGGGTAGACCGTGACGGTGGACGGCACGTAGCGGGAGGCGAAGCCCATGCGCATCTCGTTGGTCTTGCCCTCGTGCGGGTGCGAGGCGTGCATCAGCGTCGACCAGAAGATGATGAACTGGCCCGGCCGCATGACCTGCGAGACCGCCGCGTCCTCGTCCGGCGTCCAGTTCGGGTCCTTCTGGAGCTGGCGGTAGTCGTAGCCGAAGAAGCCGCGGCGGACGCCGTCCTTGTCGACCGAGTTGATCGAGTTGGGGTCGTAGTGCATGCGCTTGGTCTCGTCGTAGTTCATCGACTCGTGGGTGCCGGGGATGAACTGCAGGCAGCCGTTCTCGACCGCGGCCTCGGTGAACGCCGACCAGACGGTGATGGTGCCGCCGAAGTCGGAGTTGTCCGGCCACAGGATCTGCGGGGTGCCGGAGGCGTTGGCGAAGGTGTCCGCCTGGTGCCAGTCGGTGCCCTCGTCGCCCGGGTGCTTCGGGAAGAACTCGGTGCGCCAGCAGATGACGTCCGGGCCCAGGATCGAGTTGACCCGGTCGACGATCTCGGCGCGCCCGATGTGGGAGGCGAGGAAGTCGTTGTCGAGGTGGCGGTCGTAGTTGGAGATGTTGGTGGCGCCGGCCAGCGCGTCGTCCGGGTAGACGGCGTCGCCGCGGTCCAGCAGCTGGAGGCGCGTCTTGCGCCACTGCGCCTTCATCTCCTCCGGCGTGTAGAGCGTGAACGGGCCGATGAAGCCCTGCCGGTGGAACTGCTCGATCTCCTCGGGGGAGAGCGCGAAGGACTTCACGGCCTCGGCGGCTGCGGTGGTCTCGGTGGCTTCGGTGGTCATGTCCGTGTCTCCTAGCGGGAGGTGAGGGCGAGCTGGTTCCGGACGGCGGCGGCGAGGGCGGCGATGTTCGCGCCCTCGGCGAGCGTCCCGACGTTGAGGCTGAGCCCGTAGCGGTCGTTGACGACGCTGAGCATGTGGATCAAGGAGAACGAGGTGCCGCCGAGGTCGAAGAACTCGTCGGTGTCCGTGAGGGAGGCCGCCTCCGCGCCGAGCACCTCGGCCCAGACGCCGCGCAGCGCGTCCTCGACGGAACCGCCGGCCGCGCCCTGCTCGCGGGCGCTGTCGGCGACCTCGGCGAGCCGCGTCTCCAGGCGCTTGCGCAGCTCGCTCTCGTCGAGCTTGCCGTTGACGGTGACCGGGAGCTCGTCGATCGCGAGATACGTGGAGGGCGCCATGTACGCGGGGAGGGAGGCGGCGACGGCCTCCTTCAGCTGCGCGGCGAGCGCCTCGGCGTCGGTGCCGGCCTCGACGACCGGGTAGGCCACCAGGCGCGGGTCGCCGGAGCCGAAGTCGGCGACGAGGACGACCGCGTCGCGGACGGCGGGGTGCTGCTGGAGCACGGCCTCGATCTCGCCCGGCTCGACGCGGTAGCCGCGGATCTTGACCTGGCGGTCGGCGCGGCCCGCGTAGGCGAACTGGCCGAAGGCGACCTGCACGCCGCGGTCGCCGGAGTCGTACCAGCGCTCGGTGGAGCCGTCGGCGAGGGTCCGCTCGACGAAGCGGGCGGCGGTCAGCTCGGGGTGGCCCAGGTAGCCGCGCGCCACGCCGGCACCGGCGACGTGCAGCCCGCCCTCGGCGCCGAACGGCAGCTCGGCGCCGTCCTCGTCGAGGACGGCGAGCCGCAGGTCGCCGATCGGCTTGCCGATGAGGCTGTCGCCCTCGCCGTCGAGGTCGGCCTCGGCGACGATCTTCCAGGTGACGTGGACCGTGGTCTCGGTGATGCCGTACATGTTGACGAGCGCGGGCGTCTCCAGGCCGTGGCGCGCCACCCAGGGCTTCAGCGAGCGGTAGTCCAGCTTCTCGCCGCCGAAGACGACGTACCGCAGGTCGAGCGGCTGCCCCTCGTCGACGTTGATCAGGTTCCGGAACGCCGACGGCGTCTGGTTCAGCACGGTGACCCGCTCGCGGCGCAGCAGCGCGAGGAATGCCTGCGGGTCGCGGGCGGTGTCGCGGTCGACGATCACCAGGCGCCCGCCGAAGAACAGCGCGCCCCAGATCTCCCAGACGGAGAAGTCGAAGGCGGTGGAGTGGAAGTTGGTCCACACGTCGGTCTCGTCGAAGGCGAAGACCGGGGCGGTGGCGGTGAAGAGACGGACCGCGTTGCGGTGCTCGATCTCGACGCCCTTGGGCTCGCCGGTGGACCCCGAGGTGAAGATGACGTACGCGAGGCTCTCGGCGTCCGCCGCCTGGTGCCCGTCCGGCACCTCGGCCGCCTCCGGCAGCGCGTCCACCCGGACCACCTGGCGGCCCTCGACGAGGGCGGCGGTGGCGGCGTGGGCGACGACCAGGCCGGAGTCGCAGTGGCCGAGGACGAACTCGCGGCGCTCGGCCGGGTAGGCGGGGTCGACCGGCACGTAACCGGCGCCGGCCTTCAGGATGCCCAGCAGGCCGACGACGAGCTCCGCACCCCGCTCGACGCAGAGCCCGACCCGCCGGTCCCGCCCCGCACCGGCGGCCCGCAGCGCCCCGGCCAGCCGCTCGGCCCGCTCGTCCAGCTCCCGGTAGGTGAGCCGGGTGCGGCCGTCGGTGACGGCGACGGAATCCGGGAAGCGGGAGACGGTCCGCTCGAAATTCTCGTGGAGGGTGACACCGGATTTCATTGGACGGAATACCTTTCCCAGAAATGTGCGAGGACGGAGACAGGGAGGAAGAGGACGACGAAGAGGAAGGAACGCGACGGAAGGACCCGAGCGAAAACGCGGGGCGGGAAACGCGGACGAGAAGAGCGGGCGAGGAACTCGGTCGGAGAATCCGGTCGGGTGAATCGGCCGGAGAATTCGGCGGGAACTCCCCGGCCTTCTCGAATGTGTCAGGCCGGGGAGGGCCCTACAAGGGATCCGCGGTGGCACCAAGGTGCAGTGGCTGCAAGTGGCCAGAAGCTGCGGGAGGGGGGCCAGGCCGCCGGGGGTCCGGCCTGGAGTCGGTCAGGGGATCCGGTAGTGGGGATCCGGTCAGGGAGGCCGATCAGGGAAGCCGACCAGGGACGTCAGAGCGGCGGAACCCCGGCCGCCCCGGCGACTCCGGCACCCTCGGCGCCCTCGGCGTCCTCGACGACGGAGACGACGCCATGGCAGAGCCCGATGTCCCGCCCCTCGCGGGGAACCCGCAGCTCCGCCCGTACCCGACCGCTCGGATGGGGCCGAAGGAGCAGGTGCTGGACGGCGGCGAGGACCCCGGTGCCGGCCTCGGGGGCGGAACCGGCGGAGACGTAGAGCACCGTCCGGTAGACGTGCTCCACATGGCATCTGGAGACCTGGGGGACCACCCGGGCGAGATCGTCGAGATCGATCCGCGCCTGCCCGAATTCACCGGGCGGGAGGTCGAGATGGATGGCGTACATGGCAGAGAGAATCCCAGTCGCCTACCGGGGTCCGGCCGCAACTCCGGGGCAGGTTGATGCCATGGCAGCAAAGGGCCCACCGATATCCGGTGAGCCCTTTCCGGGGTTCGGACCGTATACGGCGAACGGGAACCGTACGAAGGTATACGGGCGGCGGGGGCGGGGGGTCAGAGCCAGCCGGCCCGCTCGGCGAGCACGCCCGTCTCGAACCGGCTGCGGGCGCCCAGGCGTTGGGAGATCGTGGACATCATCCGGCGGGTGGTGCGCAGCGAGAGGCCGAGCTTGCGGGCGGCGACCTCGTCGGTGTGGCCCTTCTGGAGCAGGCGGAGCAGTTCGATCTCCTGCTGGGTGGGCTCGTCGGCGGCGGGCTGCTGGCGGCCGTGCAGCGGGGCGGCGCTCTCCCAGACCATCTCGAAGAGGGCGAGGAGGGCGGTGACGACGCCGGGGGCGCGCAGGATGACGGCGCCGGCGCGGGTGTCCTCGGGGCTGACCGGGAGGAGCGCGACGTTCCGGTCGGCGATGAGCATCCGCAGCGGGAGCGAGGGGGTGGTCCGTATCTCGCCACCGAGTTCGGAGAGCCAGCGGGCGTACTCGGTGGTGGCGCGGTCGTTGCGGACGCTGTCGAGGTAGATGGTGCGCAGCGCGACCCCGGCGGACAGGGACTGCTCGTCGAGCGGGCGGCTCGCCTCCAGCGCCTCGGGGCTCTGGGCGCCGCCGGGCATGAAGGCGAGGATCTCGGTGGTGGCGTGCCGGGCGAGCTCGGAGAGCCGGGCGCGGACCTCGTTGACGCCTTCGAGCTGCTCAAGACCGGCGTTGCCGTGCCGGGCGCGCTGCGAGGCGTAGATCGCGGTGAGCTCGGCGGTGGCGGCCCGCATGGCGGCCAACTCCAGTTGTTGCGAGTGTATTTCGGTCTCGCGCCGGTGGATGTAGGCGGCGAGTCCCACTTCCGGACTTATCGGGGCGACGTCGGTGGCGTCCTTGGCGGGATAGAGCATGGACAGTTCGGCGAGTTTGTCCAGACATCCGCGGACGGTCGACTCGGCGGTTCCGAGCTCTTCGGCGATCTCGCCGATGCCCCACCCGGGTTGGGTGATGACGAGCCGGTAGACGTCGACGCAGGTCTCGTCCTGCCCTATCAGCGACGCCAGCGACGAGGAACCGGCCCCTTGGCGCGTCCCTCCGCACGGATCGGCGAAGCCCCCCATTTTGTCACCTTCGGTCATCGGGTCGATCTTTCGACCCAGGCGATCGCCCCGAAACAGTCGGCCCCGGAATGGTCATTTCCGGCGAGGAGTTCAGGGCACCCTTTCGGGTGAGTGACATTACAGGACAGGAGCACCACTGGATACTGCGTAAAAACCAGGTTTAGAAACCGGGAACACGGGAACCGGCGCGAATGATGAAAAATAAATGAACGTCACCTGAGCAGGCCGGGAGCACCGCATACCCCACCCCCCTATCCCTCTCCGAGGAGGCGCCCGACCCGCTCGGTGACATGGGCGGGTGGCCGGATCCCGTCGGCGAGGAGGGGGTCGGCGACGAGGGGCCCGAAGCGGGTGACGAGGGGCAGTTCCCCGGCCCAGAGGCCGAGCGCGGCGTCGGGGGAGTCGCCGTCGTCGGGCGGCCCGGCGGCGATCTTGACGGATGCCTCGGCGAGGTCGAGGGCGACGAGGGAGGTGGCGGCGAGCTCCTTGCGGCTGGGCTGCCGGGCGTACTCCCACTGCCCCGGGGTGGCCCGCTCGGTGAGGGCGCGCAGCCCGCGCAGCTTCTCGTCGGGGTCGGTGACGATCCGGGGGACGCCGTAGACCATGGCGCACCGGTAGTTCACCCCGTGCTCGAACACGGACCGGGCCAGCACGAGCCCGTCCACGTGCGTCACGGTGACGCAGACGACCCCGTCGGGCGCCTGGACCAGGCTCCGGCTGACGACGGACCCGTGCAGGTACAGCACGTCGCCCTCGACCCCGTACACGGTGGGGACGACCATCGGAGCCCCGTCGACGACCACGCCGAGGTGGCAGAGGAAGCCGGCGGAGAGCACGGTGTCGAGATCCTCCCGCCGGTGGCTCCCCTTCTCCCGCATCCTGCGCAGCCGCGTCCGCTCGGTGACCTCCATGCCGCCCCTTCCCTCCACACCCCGACGATCTTCCAGCGAGTGCGATCCAACCCCGCGGGGACGAGAATGAAAAGAGCGGACTTCACGAAGCCACGGGGCTACGAAGCCACGGGGCCGTGGGCCCGGACCTCGGGAGTCAGGCGAGGAGGACGGCCATGGACTACCCACTCCTGAACACCTTCTGGACGATCATGTGGGTCTTCCTGTGGATCCTGTGGTTCATGCTCCTCTTCCGCATCATCGGGGACATCTTCCGCGACGACGGGATGAGCGGCTGGGGCAAGGCCGGATGGACCGCCTTCGTGGTCCTGCTCCCGTTCCTGGGCTGCATCGTCTACCTCATCGCGCGGGGCAAGGACATGGGGATGCGCGAGGTGCAGCGGGCGCGCGGCAACGAGCGGGAGTTCCAGGAGTACATCCGCGCGGCGGCGACGGCCAACGGCCCCGCACCGGGCAGCGGCCACGCGGACCAACTGGCCAAGCTGGCCGACCTGAAGGACCGCGGCGCGATCAGCCCGGAGGAGTACGCGCGCGCCAAGGAGAAGGTACTGGCGGGCTGACCGCGGAAGGAGCGGAGCCATGACCGAACAACCCCGGACGGGGACGACGCGGACCACGGCGGAGAAATGGGCCTCGGGAGGCACCGTATTCGGCGGCGTGGTGCTGAGCGTGATCGGCGTCCTGGACATCTTCCAGGGTGTCGCGGCCATCGCGAAGGACGACGTCTACACCCGGGTCGGCGACTACGTCTTCAAGTTCGACCTGACCTCGTGGGGCTGGATCCACCTGATCATCGGCATCCTGGCCGTCCTGGTGGGCCTCGGCCTCCTGAAGGGCGCGAGCTGGGCCCGCGCCGCGGGTGTCGGCATCGCCGCCCTCACCATCATCACCAACTTCATGTGGCTGCCCTACACCCCCTGGTGGGCGCTCATCCTGATCGCGGTCTCGGTCTTCGTCATCTGGTCCCTGTGCAAGGACTGGGGCCACGAACACGGCTGACACGCGCCACCGCGGGCAATCCCGTTTCCGGACAAAGAGGTTCGGTCAACATCGGGACAGGGCCGCGACCGCGGGAGCACACTGAAGCCCCGGACAGGCCCTCGGCGGCGAACAGGGGTGCCCCGCATGGCGCGTGACGGACTCTTCGTACCCACCGGATGGTCACGGCGCTGGCTGGACGCGGCCCTCGCGTTATGGGTCGTCGGCTTCCTGGGCGTGGCGCTGGCCGCGCACGGCGGCCAGCGGGACGCGGACGCCGCCGCCTCGTCGGCCCAGCGCACGGCCCCGGGCCGGCCGGGACCGGTGCGGCTGGCCGAGGACACCGACTACCTGGTCTGGATCGAGAGCCGCACGGACCTGCGCCGCCCGCCCGCGCTGGAGGCCGCCGCGCACGGCACCGGCCGCCGCAAGGCCGCGACGACCCTGGTCTCGGTCACCGCCGACGGCGGGCGCCCCGTCCCCGAGGAGGCCCTGCGCGCCCCGACGCTGAGCGAGGCGATCGACCACCGCTACTGGTACGCGGACGAGGGCGGCCACTGGCAGGGCTGGCCGACCACGGCGGTCCGCCTGAAGCCGGGCACGTACACCCTGGACACCTCGCTGCGCGGCCCCGGCGTCCGGCTGGCCGTCGCGAAGCGGGTCCCGGCGGAGCAGGACGCCCAGCCGGCCTTCCTGGCCGCGGCGGGCGGCGGCGCGGTGCTGTGGCTGTTCACCGTCCTGCGCCGACGCGGCATCGACCGGCGGACCCTGGCCCCGGACGCACCGGTCCTGACGAACTGACACGAAGGAAAGGGGGGAAGCGCCATGTCGGACGACGACTACCAGATCAAAGGCATGTACACGTACGCCGGCGACCAGGAACTCAGGGACGCCCACCGGTGGGGCGGCGACGCGGGTGCGGGCCGCGAACTCGCCCACCGCGACCGGCGGGACGCGGAGGCGGCCGGGTCGTGGCGGGGCACGGCACCGGCACCGGCACCGGCACCGACCGTCCAGCCGGGCGGCAGGATCGGCGACGGCGCGTTCCTGCTCTCGGCGCTGCTGCTCGCCCCGATCGCGATCCTCGGCCTGGTCTTCCGGGGGCTGGCCTCGGGCGTCGACAGCCTGACGTACGACTCGCCGCTGGCGTTCCTCTTCCCCGTCCCCGGCGACGGCACGGCCCGCTTCGCGCTCTCCCTGATCACGCTGCTGCTGCTCATCCCCGGCAGCCTCCTGTGGACCTCCCGCAGACTCCGGACCACGAGACTGCGCCCCCTCGGCACGTGGGTGCTGTCCCCCGCGGCGGTCCTGCTCGTGCCCGTGGTGGTCTACGTCGCCGTCACCACGTTCACCGCCGACGTCGTCAGGCTGGGCGGATGAAGCCGCCCGCCCGCCTGGCGGGCCTGCTCACCGCCCACCGCCTGCCGGCCGTGCTGGCCGCCGCCGGGGCCGTGCTGATGCTGCTGAGCGCCGCACTCCCCTGGCTGGCGGGCCCGGACAGCGCGACCCTTCCCTACGGATACGCGACGGACCCGGCCACCGGCACCCCCTCCCTGGGCTCCCGGGCGGGCCTGCGGGGAGGCGACGCCCTGGCCGTCCTCGCGGCCGGGGCCCTCGCCCTCTGGCCGGCCGCCCTGCTGCTGCTCGGCCGAGGGCGGACGGTCCACCGCGTGACCCTGGCGGGAGCCGCCGCACTGGGCGCGGCCTGGGCCGCCCTGAACCTCGCCGAGACCGGCACCGTCCGCGACCGCACCGGCCGCCTCCCGGACCTCACGTCGGGCCCGGGCCCGTACCTCACGCTGCTGGCGGCCCTGCTCCTCGTGACGGCGGCGGTGCCGGCCCGCCCCGACCCCTTCACGGAACTGCACGTCCGCACCCTGCGCGCCAACCGCCTCTGGAACAACGGCCACTACGGCGAGGCCCTGGAACTCCAGCAGCGCACCCTCCGCGCCGCCCACCGCTCCCCGGGCCCGGCCCACCCGGCGACGACGAGCGCGGCGATGAGCCTGATCAGGATGTACACCTGGTCCGGCCACCCGAACCGCGCCGCCCACCTAGCCGAGAAAACCACGACAGCGGCCACCCAATGGGCCCCCACCCACCCAGACGCGTACCGCCGCCTCCAGTCGGACATAGCCGAACTCCTCAACTGAGGGGCGTAGTCCCCCGGAAAGCAGAAAACCCCAGGTCAGAGTAATTCTGACCTGGGGTTTATTCTGAGCCGCCTTCGGGATTCGAACCCGAGACCTACGCTCGGACCTGGGACTGGTCTTGGGTCGCACTGGGCATCGACGGACCATGAACGAAACGATGCTGTCGTGGGCAAGGCACGTAGCCGAGAAGGAGCTGAGCGGCGTGCTGCCCCGGCGGTGGGCGCATTCGCAGGGGGTGGCGGCACGTGCGGCCGGGCTGGGCCATGTCCTGGGAGGGAATGCCGAACTCCTCGCTGCGGCAGCGGTGCTGCACGACGTGGGCTACGCGCCTCGGCTGGCGGAGACGGGTTTCCATCCGCTCGACGGAGCCCGGTTCCTGCGTGACGAGCACGGTGCGGACGCGCGGCTGGTGCGGTTGGTGGCGAACCATTCGTTCGCGCTGCTGGAGGCCGAAGAGCGCGGGCTGAGGGAGGCGCTGGAGCGCGAGTTCCCGTTGCTGGAGGAGCCTCTGCTCGTGGACGCGCTCGTGTACTGCGACATGACGACGACGCCCGACGGCGAGCAGACCACCGCCGAGGAGCGGGTGACGGAGATCGTAGGCCGCTACGGGGCGGACAGCCTCGTGGGGCGGTTCATCCGTCGGGCGGCGCCGGAGATCTTCGCCGCCGTGGGGCGGGTGGAGGCGGCGCTGGTGGCTCAGCCGAGGTAGGGGTAGGTGCCGGCGAGGTAGTCGCCGATCTGCTGGCGCATGCTGGCATGGATGTCGTACTGGTCGAGTTCGGCGGGCTGGATGAAGCGGACGCCGTCGGCCTCGTCGTTGATCGTGGGTGCCCCGCCGATGGGGCGGCCGATGTAGGTGTTCTCGTACTGCTGGCGGATCTCGCCGTCGGTGTAGGCGACGATGTGGTTCGGGTTGGTGTAGACGCCGAGGAAGCCGTTGATCTCGGCGACGATGCCGGTCTCCTCCAGGCATTCGCGTACCGCGCACTGTGCGGCGGTCTCGCCGATGTCCTGAGCTCCGCCGGGCAGGGCCCACTGTCCGGTGTCGCGGCGGCGCTGGAGCAGGATGGCGCCGCTGTCGTCGACGACAAGCAGGTTGCTCGCCGGGATGAGGGTGTTCGCCTTCGGTGCGGCGGGGTCGTTGTAGTACTCAGTCCTGCCCATGTGCGGCGGTCCCCTCGTGATCGGGAGTCCAGGGCCGTGCGGTGGCCCAGACGGCTTCGAAGCTTTGAGCGTAGTTGTCGAACCACCCTGTGCCATCAGCCCTCTTGAGGTGCAGGAGCGGGTTGGCGCTGGCCGGCCGGCCCCACACGTGTGGGTTGACCAGCAGGTGGTCGTCGTAGCGGAACAAGGACGTGTAGAGCGTCGTGTCGTGGAGCCGCACCTCGCAGCCGGCCTCGGGCAGCAATGGGCGGTAGTAGGTGAGGGAGGCGCGGATCTTGGCGGCGAGGGTGTCGCCGATGCCTTCCTCGCGTCCTCGGATGGCGACTGCCTGGCCGCCCGGGTCTCCGAAGCACAGGCGCACGCGGACGCCGTCGGCGGCCCGCTCAGCGAGCATCTCGGCGACCTGGGGGTTGGACTGGGCGAAGAACGTGCCGGAGAACACCAGCACTCCGATCTGCTCCCGTGCCTCTTGAAGGAGGCTCAGCCACATGTCCCGGGGGACGCTGGCGCGGTTCTCGAAGGTGCCGATCAGCTCGCTGCCCAACATGGCGGCGGGCTTGGTCGCCCGTGGCTGTGGGGCCGGCCAGAGGAAGGACTCCTCCACCCGCAGGTGCTGGGCGGCCCGGAATCGGTGACGTGGGTGCGGCACGCGCCCGCCGAGCCAGCGGCCGACGGTCTTGGGGTCCACCTCGCAGAGCTCGGCGAGCGACTCGGGGGAGACGCCACGCCGGGCGAGTACGGAGTGCAGTCGCTCGTTCACAGGTGTCATGCAAGCGGAGCCGGGAGTGACCGGGCAAGGACGTTTCGGGACGTTCCCGAGGCATGGGGAAGGGCCGCTGTCCTTACGCTGACGCCATGCAGCTCATCGTCCTATGGGACATCGACCACACCCTCATCGAGAACGCAGGCGTGAGCAAAGAGATCTATGCCGCCGCCTTCTCAGCCCTCGTTGGCCACGCCCCTGTGGGGCCGGCCCGGACGGAGGGCAGGACGGATCGCCTGATCATGCGCGGGATGTTCCAGCAGCACGGGCTGGAAGAGCCTGAGTGGTCCCTGGTCGAGGCGGCTCTCGCCGAGGCGTGCCAGAAGCACCGGGAGGATCTGCGCCGTCGAGGGGCGGCGCTGCCAGGAGCGCGCGACGTACTTCTGGTGGCATCGGCACGTCCCGCCTGGGTGTCGTCGGTGCTGACCGGGAACATCGCGGCCAATGCCCGAGTGAAGCTGTCCGCCTTCGGTCTCGATCCGCTGCTGGATCTGCCCGTTGGGGCCTACGGGGCCGATGCCGAGCAGCGGCCCGACCTCGTCGCGGTCGCGCGGGAGCGGGTCCGGCGCCTACGAGATGTAGACGAGGACGTCCCGGTCGTGCTGATCGGGGACACCCCCCGGGACGTCGAGGCCGCCCTCGCCACCGGCTCGGAGATTATCGCCGTCGCCTCCGGTATCCACAGCGCCGACGAGCTGGCTGCTGCCGGTGCGTCCGTCGTGCTGCCGGACCTGTCGGACACGGAACGAGTCATCGCGCTCCTGGAGGGCTTCGTGGGCTGCTGAAAACGTCCCGGGACGTCCTCGGGAGCGTCCGTATACGCGGTGATGCGGTCCCCGCCCCCTCGGCCACGATCAGGGCTCCAACGAGGCGATCCTGTGGACGCTCTCCCTCGCGAGCGACAACCGCGGCCGACTCGGCGCACAGATACAGGCGGGCGGGTGGGAAAGCTACCTGTACCGCCGGTACCTGTACGACACCCTCACCGCCGACGGCGTCGATCAGTTCGACATCGTGCGGCAGCTCGTCGACTACGCACAGAACGCCAAGGGCGGCGACATCCGGATCACGTACGACGAGCACACGTCGGGCGTCGCCCGCGACCGCACGTACCTGCGCTACGACCTGCCCAGCGTCGGCGGGCTACTCGACGATCTGGCCGCCACCGAGAACGGGTTCGAGTGGCGGATCGCGAGCTACCGCGACACCGCCGGACGTCGGGTCAAGCGGCTGCAACTGGGACACCCCGTCATCCGTAGCGGGGCGTCCGACATCATCCTCGACCACCCCGGCCCCGTCCTCTCCTACACGTGGCCCGTCGATGCGACCGCCAAGGCCAACGTGTGGCAGAGCCGAGGCGCGACCACCAACAGGAACCAAGCTGCCGACAGTTTTCCGATCATGTCGCCGGTCCTGGTCGACGACGCCGACCTCGACGCCGGATGGCCACGCCTCGACGGGTCGAGCGATCACACGACGGTCGAGCAGCAGGCCACCCTCGACGCCCACGCTCGCGCGGACTGGACGGCGGCCCGCGCGCCGGTGCAGATCCCCGAGGTCGAGGTGCTGCTCGGCGGAGCGATCACGCCCGCCCTGCTCGGCTCGACGATCCGGCTCCGCATTCGCGACCTATGGCACCCCGAGGCCCTTGACGCCCGGTACCGCGTCGTCGGCGTCTCCGTCACTCCGCCCGAGCGCGGCCGTCCCGAGACGGCCAAGTTGTTCTTGGAGGTCCCCTAGTGCCGTTCGTCCCGCAGGATCTACTCGACCGCATCAGCGCGCTTGAGCGCGAGGTACGGCAGCTACGCGGCCGAGCGCAGATGCGCCCGCGCATGGACGAGATCTCGAACGGGCGGGTTGTGATCGCCGAGGGCGGGACGTTGGAAGTCCTCGCCCCGGACGGGACCGGCCTGTTCGGCGTCGGTGCGTTCTCCGACTGGTGGAACCATCCGGACGGGTCGAAGCAGCAGGGCGTCATCATGCAGCGCGAGGACGGCACGACCGCTTTCAGCGTGCGTGCCTTCCCCGACGCCGGCCTCGGCGGCGCCGGGACGCAGGCTGTCAGCATCTGGGACCGCACCGGTCATCAGGTGATCAGCGACGACACGACGTCGGGCCGTGGCATCGGTTCACCGGCGCTGCCCATGCCCTTCCAGCCTCTCCCGCCCGCGAACGAAGTGATCACGACGAGCACGTTCGTGAACTGCTGGTTCGCGTCGATACAGGCACACAACCCCGTGGCTACGCTGCTTCTTGAGTTCTCCGCCGCGCCCGGGGCGACGTGCGAAATCAAGGTGCAGTACCGGCTCGCCAGCGAGGCGAACTGGACCGACATCCAGACCGATTCGGTCGCCGCCCCCGCCGGCTCAAGCGGTCTGACCACCAAGACCGCTTGGTACACGTTCCCCCTCGACCGGGCCGATTTCGAGCAACTGATCTTCGTTCGGATTCAGGGTCGTCAGAAAGCGGGGACCGACGGCGTGCGCGTGACATGCCTCGGAGGGTTCACCCGCCGGACCTACTCGCGCACCGAGGTACCCGACCCGCCCGTGCGGTCCCTCACCGCAGCACGCGCGTTCGCGGCGACGGACGTCGGCGACACCACCGGGCCCGAGCAAGGGATCGACCTCCCGGTGCAGCCCCCGCCGTTCCCGCAGACCCCACCCAAGGAGGTCACCGCCGATGCTTCCTGACCTCATCCCCACGGTGACCGTGCGCGGTCGCTTCCTCGCCCCGGACGGCATCCCGTTGTCCGGGGCGATCGTCTTTCGGGCCCCGGGTCAGCTCACCTTCCCGCAGGCCGACGTCATCCTCGGCGGCCCGGTGACGGTGCAACTCGACGCACAGGGCGGGTTCGAGGTGACGCTGCCCGCCACCGACGCCCCCGACATGGACCCGTCCGGGTGGGCGTACATCGTGACCGAGCAGCTCGCCGGAATCCCGGTGGGCCGTACGTACAACATCCTTCTTCCCCGGGCGCAGCCCGAGGTCGACCTCTCCGACATCGCTCCGACCGACCCCGCGAAACCGAACTGGGTCGGCGTACCGGGACCGACCGGCCCGCAGGGACCCGCCGGCGCCCCGGGCTCACGCATCTACACCGGCACCGCCGCCCCCGACGCCGCGCTCGGTGTCGACGGCGACCTGTACGTGCGCTACGAGACGACCACGTTCCTCGGGGTGACCTCGACGACCGTCTCGACGTGGCAGAAGACGGCGGGCGCATGGGCGCAGCTCGGCAGCGACGTCCGAGGCGCAGCGATCTACGTCAACAACACGACGACGCCCTCGACGAGCACGAAGCCCGGCGACCTGCTGATCAGAACCGATTCGGGCGACATGTGGCAGCGCAGCGCCTCGGGGTGGGGAAGCCCGATCGGCAACCTCAAGGGCCCGAAGGGAGACCGGGGCGATGTCGGGGCGACCGGTGCCACGGGGCCGGCAGGCGTAGTTCAGTCGGTCAACGGCAAGAGCGAGGCGGCGGTCGTGCTGAGCGCGGGCGATATCGGAGCCATCGCCACGAGCGCCGCCGGCGCGGCGGGCGGCGTCGCCACCCTCGGCGCCGATGGCAAGGTGCCCGCCGCGCAGCTCCCGCCGTCCTCGGGCGGCGCGGTCGCCTCGGTCAACGGCAAGACCGGCGCGGTCGTGCTCGCCGCCTCGGACGTCGGCGCGCTCGACCTGGCCGCGGCCGACTCCCGGTACGTACAGCCATCGGGTATCCCCGTGACCTCGGTCGCAGGCAAGACCGGCGCCGTCACCCTCGCCGCCGGCGACGTCGGCGCCATCGCCACAGGAACGGCCGTCCTGCTCACCGGCAACCAGACCGTAGCCGGGAGCAAGACCTTCTCGGGGAACGTCGTCGTACAGGGCGTCGGCCAGACGCAGGCCGTCGTCAAGAGCGCCGACACGTCCCGCGCCAACACGGCGACCACCGCCAACGATCCGAACCTCACGCTGCCCGTAGTCGCGAACGCGACGTACATCGTCGAGGCCGTCGTCGCGTGGGCGCAGGGCGGCGGCGGGTTCCGCGTGGACTGGGCGGCACCGTCCGGCGCAACGATGGTGTGGACGGACAACGACGCCTCGATGTCTCCCGACCCCGGAACCGACCTCACGTTCTCGACGACCGTCGGCACGACGCTGCAAGGCGCCCTTGTCGTCGGCGCCACGGCCGGAAGCCTCACCCTCCGGTGGGCGCAGAACACGGCGAATGCCGCCGCGACCGTTCTACAAGGCGGTTGCTACCTCAAGCTCGAACGGGTTGCCTGACCCCTTCCGATCCCTTCCTGTACGCCCCGCGCCTGATCTGGCCCGGGGCTTTCTCTATGCCCGGAGGACCCTTTGAAGTTCGTCAACCGCGCCCAGTGGGGTGCCCGCCCGTCCCGCTACGCGCTCGCCTACATCGGCAGCACCCGAGGCGTGAAGATCCACTATGAGGGCACGCACGTGCCCGAGTCTCTCGGCCACCCGGACGCGCACGATCAGTGCGCCCCGCGCGTCCGCGCGATACAGGCGAGCCACCTCGCCAACGACGAAGAGGACTACAGCGACATCGCGTACTCGGCGCTCGTGTGCCCGCACGGCTACGTGTACGAGGGCCGCGGCGCGCACCGCCGTACCGGCGCGAACGGCTCGGCCTCGCTGAACACCGGGCACTACGCGGTGTGTGCACTGCTCGGCAGCTCGGGACTGACCGAGCCGACCGACGGGCAGCTCGCCGGACTGCGCGACGCCGTCGAGTGGCTGCGCCGCGACGGGGACGCCGGCGACGAGATCAAGGGGCACCGGGACGGACACCCGACCGCCTGCCCCGGCGGCCCGCTGTACGCATGGGTGCAGCGCGGCGCCCCGCGCCCCGACGGCGGGGGCGGCACCGGCACACCCGCCCCGAGGTACGAGCCGTTCCCAGGTGCCGAGTGGTTCAAGCGCACCCCGCGCTCGCCGATCGTCACGGCCATGGGTCGCCGACTCGTCGCTGCGGGCTGCTCGGCCTACCGCGTAGGCCCCGGCCCGCAGTGGACCGAATCCGACAGACAGAGCTACGCCCGGTGGCAGCGTCGCCTCGGCTACCGCGGCGACGACGCCGACGGGTGGCCGGGCCCCACATCGTGGGCCGCGCTCAAGGTCCTCAAGGTCTGACCGCCCGGCGCCCGCCCGCACCTGAAGGCGGGCCGTTGCCACGCTCCTTGAAGAAAGAGGAATCGCTATGACCGACGCATCGCGTCGCACCCTCCGCACCATCGTGCAGACCGTGCTCGCCCTCACCGCCGGACTCCCCCTGATCATCGACGCCGCCGCCATCCCGCAGACCGCCGCCGGTGTCGGCATGGCCCTCGCCGTCGCCGGTGGCGTCACGCGCGTTATGGCGCTACCGGTCGTCGAGAACCTGCTGCCCCCATGGCTGCGCGCCGCGCCGAGCGCCGACGACGAGCTGCTCGCCCTACAGAAGAGGGACCACACGGAGTGACCTCTGCGACGACCGGTGTCGACCCGGTCGACGCCGTTGTGATCTGGTGCGGTGCCGTCGTCGCGATCACGGGCGCGCTCGCCCACGTATGGCGCGCGGCCCGATCCATCCGCCGCATCGGTGGCAAGTTCGAGGACTTCGTCGACGACTGGCAGGGAACAGAGGCACGCCCTGGCGTCCCCGCCCGTCCCGGAGTCATGAGCCGACTCGGCGCCATCGAGGACCGACTCGCCAGCGTCGAGCACGAGCTGCACCCCAACAGCGGCGCATCGCTGCGCGACGCTGTCGACCGGGTCGACCAGCGCACCCGCCAATTCGCCTCCGACGACGGTATCTAAGGGACTGCGCCCCTCACCTACTCATGCTGGTGAGGGGCGTCGGTGAGACCACTACGTCGACGAGGTGGCGCGGCTGATCGTAGTCTCAGCCCATGAGCAGCGACCGTGAGCGAGTTACCGACGAGATCATCAGTGGGCTTGCCCCCCTCTCGATGCGGCAGCTTGAGACCGTGGCATCAATGGTCAAGAGCCTTCATATTCCTGTCCAGTTCGTCTCGGGCACTGGTGCCGGAATAGTAGATGTATCGTTCGCCGAAGAAATGTCGAACCTTCTGAGCCTGCATCACTCGAATCACGAGGCGCCGCTCAACAAGAAGCCCTTTGAGTACGCGATGAAGCGCTGCCTCATCGCTCAAGGGCACGACGAGGCCGACCTCAACCCGGCGCCCGGCGAGTCCGCCTACGACGTCTTCGGCAACGGCGAGCGATGGTCGTTGAAGACGGAAGCCGCTAAAGGGCTCAGCCCTACCCAAGTGAAGATCGAGAAATTTTCTGAGGCTCGTTGGGTCAGAGAGGCGACCACGGCGGAGCTATGCGCCGCCGAGGTACGTGGGCGTCTTCCTCGGCATATGGACGGGTACGACCGAATCTTGGTGCTGCGCGCGGAGACGCGACCTGACAGCTTCGTCTACACCCTGGAGGAGGTGCCGACAAAGATCCTGCTCGATTGCTTCACCTCGGCCACTCCCGAAATGTTCACCAAGAAGGATCGGGGAGGGAAGCCGGGGATTAGCTTTGGCGCGGATTTCCTGCACCCGACCAACGGAGACAAGGTGTTCAGGATGCTCTTGGACTCCAGCGTGGAAAAGGTTCGCCTTTGGTACCAGACGAAATATTGCATTCGCCACGGCTCATGGATTGTATCAAGGCCGAATATCGACGAGTTGACGCTCTTTACACCAGCGTGAGTTGAGCTGCTTCCGTAGCAACGAAGTCATCCACGCGCAGCGAAGTATTCGGTAGAACTACCTGCTCCAGATCCGGCTTCTCACCGGTCAGAATCCACTGAGCAACCCATGCAAGCTGGTAAGAAACCAGAGGGGGAACCGCATCGCCGATCTGACGGTACAGGTTTTTACGGCTGCTGCCGACGAACCTGTAGTCAGACGGGAACCCCTGCAAGATGCCGAGCTCACGTACCGTGCACTGGCGGTCCTGCTCGGGGTGGGAGTATCGCCCGTTCCCAACGTGCGAGCATTCGCGCTTGATGGTGGGAGCGGGCTTGTCCCAAGCCATGCGACCGTAGACATCGCAGTAGGAATTCAGGCGACCCCGCTCAACAGCTTTCCACATGGACGGGATCAGGTACTTCTCTGTGTCCGGGTGTCCCAAAAGGTCAGGCCAGCTACCTCCGTCGTGAGGCATAGCCGCGATCCTTTCGAGCGACTCGCCCTTAAGTAGAGTGCTCGTGTGATTGGGGTCGTCTGGGTGAGTCGCGCCTGCGGCAACCTTGGGGAGGCCCGCGATAGCCCGTCGTACCGTAGCGGCCTCGGCCTTTACTTCGTACCCGCGCCAGAGATCTTCAAGTGTGTAGAGCGGGAGGTCGGAAGCCACCGCGATAACGAGAGCTCGCTCCCTCTGTTGCGGCAATCCAAAGCGCGACAGGGCATGGGAGGAAGCATGAACTTTATACCCCATACCCTGAAGGTTGTCCCGAAGGGCCGTGAAGTGATGGCGGAAGTTTCCATTGAGCAGCTGAGGGACGTTCTCCATCATGAAAACCCGAGGCTTCATGCGCGCCACGTGATCCGCAACCCGGGCGACAAGGGAGTTCCGGGGGTCATCTTCCGCCCAGTTCTTCGAGATGGCCCGAGAGAAACCAGTACAGGGAGGGCAGGCCAAGAGAACTTCAAGGTCGTCCACGTTGGCCGGCATCTTCTCCGCCAACTCGTCGGCCGAGATGACCGACAGGTCAACGGCCAGCGGATCCACCTTGAGATTGGCCGCGTAGGTGTCATTGCACCCGATCGCGCCATGGCCCGTGCTGGGCTTCCCGACCTCGACGTCTGCGGCGCCAACGAGATTGAACGCAGGGTGTGCGTAGTAGCCGCAGCTCATACCTCCGCCGCCGGAAAAGAGATCCACGACGCGGCTTGCCTGAAGGCCCACCAGCACTCTCCTTGCGCTTACTCCTCGACACTTCCTCTTGAACCTCAACGAGAGTACGGCACCGCAAGAACTCAAGTCAAGTCAAGTCAAGGATCAGAGAGGACATCATGGATCGACCGCCTGGTAGCTTGAGGCGGGTGAATGGGGCGGAAGCGCTACGGTCGCGACTGGTCGAGGTCAGGCGCGAGATCGCGGCTGCCGCTGAGCACATCCAACGACTACGGGACGAAGAGTACGGTTTGTCCCTTTCGTTGGCGCGCATGACAGGCGGCCCTAGTCCGCGCCCGCCGGATGTCGAGTCCGGTCAGGCAGCTCCTGCCGCGGGCAGGACTCGCATCACACCTGCGGTACGCGTCCTCCTCGCCGAGACACCTTGCCCTCTTACGCGCACTGAGATCGTTGGCAGGCTCGCAGAAGACGGGATCCCCACTTCGCCGGATGCTGTGAGCGCGAGCCTTTCCTACCTCCGGAAGCAAGGCGTTGCCAGCAACGCCGGCGGACGCTGGTACCTGTCCCACCAGCCGCCGGTCTTTCCGGACACCGAGACAGGATCGTCCTAAAGCGCTGAAGCGCCCCCGCTCCCGAGCGTCCTCGCCACGGTCGCCGTGATCGGCCTCGCCGTCACCCTCTGGCAGACCGCCACCCGCTGAACACACCGCGCCCCCTGCACCCGGCCGAGGCCGGATGCAGGGGGCGCGTTTGTCGTTGCGCGGGCAGGCGAGAGGGCCCTCGACGGTGCACTCGTCGAGGGCCCCCTGCTCGGGGTCTCCCGTGCGCGCGGCCTATCCGGTCGCGGGCACGGGAGGTGCTCCCCTTCCTCCGCCGCCCGCTCCCGCGTGGGAGACATGGGTTTTCGAGCGGGCGGGGTGGCGTGCGTGCCGCGCGTGCGCGGGTAGTCGCCGCTTGCCGGGACCGACCACGACCCGTACCGGGATCGCGTCGCGCCAGCAGTAGCAGGTGTATGTCTGCCCCTCGGTGTCCGGCGGCGGCGTCTCGGCATGGAGGGGCCCGGGAATCGAGGCATAGATCGCCATGAGCGCGAGCACGCCGAGGCTCGCGAAGATGATCACTAAGCCGAGCAGCGCCCGGTCGGCATAGGTCATGCCGCGCACCTCGCGGTCTGGTCGTCGAGAAGCAGGAACCACACGGTCTTTGACGACTCGTCGAGTGCGGTCGACCACTGGTCGGCGTATGCGTCTACGAGTCCGAGGCCGCGCCCGGTCAGCGTGAGCGAGTCCGGGTCCGCCCACATGGGCCGTATCTGAGGTGCGCGGCCCGGGGCCCCGTCGTGCACGCACACGGTCACGCCCTCGGTCGAGAGCGAGACCTCGACCGTCATCACGAGCGATGTCGTGTGCAGGTAGGCGTTCGTGACCACCTCGGACGTGCAGAGTTCGGCTCGGTCCACGAGATGGGCACGCCCGGTAAATCGCAGCAGGTCAGTGACCCAGTGCCGAGCGAGAGCGGGTGTGCTCGGCAGTCTCGGACCGGTGAACCGGTAGCTCGCGTTCTGTTCGGGCGGTTGTGCGGGAGGTGCTAAGGCTGCGGTCGTCATTTCGTCGTCTCCCAACGCTGTATGAGCTCGCGCTCGCCATGCGTGGCATTGGCCGCCCCGGGGGCACGCCAACGGCGTGCGCTACGGCTGCACTTCGGGCTTACTGGCGCGTCGCGGTGCTGCCCAGACCGTAGGGGGCATACATGCCCCGGAGCAAGGGTGCCCCCCTCTCCCGGTACTACGAGGTGGACCCAAGGGCGGTTACGCGGCAGACTCAGGTCAACGACAGGGGAAGGGACCAATGCCACCGAGGGACAACCCGACCGCACGGCAACAGCGCCTCGGCACTGAGCTGCGGAAGCTGCGCGACCGAGCGGGCAAAACGGCGCGCGAGGCGGCCGGCCTCCTGTCGACTGACCAAGCGAAGATGAGTCACATCGAGGCGGGCCGTATCGGTGTGAGTGTGGAGCGCATTCGACGTCTGGCGACGTTTTACCAGTGCGATAATGATCCACTCATCGACGCTCTTTGCTCCATAGCGCTTGAGCATCGAGGTCAGCACTGGTTCGACGATTTCCGAGGCAAGCTCGACCCCGCATGGTTGAACATCGCCGAATTGGAACATCACGCCGTATCCATGCGCTCGATGCAAAGCATCACGTTCCCTGGGCCATTCCAGACAGAGAACTACGCCCGCGCCCTATTCTCCGGCGTCACTCCAAAGCTGCCCGAGGATGAGGTCGAGGCTCGCGTCGAGCACCGATTGAAGCGGTTCACGATCTTCGAACGCGACAGCCCGCCCCGGTACACGGCCATCATCCATGAGGCCGCCCTGCGTATGCGCTTCGGTGGGCGCAAGGTAGTGCGCGAGCAGCTCGAATATCTCATCGAGGTCTCCAAGCTACCCACGGTATACATCCGCGTGATCCCGTTTACGAGCGAGGATTTCATCGAGGTGACGCAGCCGGTCTTGTACGCAAGTGGTTCAGTTCCCGAATTGGACACGGTTCAGATCGACAGCGCTTTCGGCGGACGCTTCTTGGACGCCGAGGCCGAATTGAAGAAGTACCGGACCCTGCTCGACATCGCCGAGCACGCTTCGCTCGATCCGGAAGGATCGAGGCAGCTTATCCACCACATCGCTAGGGAACTGTGAGAACAAGGGAATGAGCGCATCACCCATCAAGTGGCAGAAGTCCTCTTACTCCGGGGGTGGCGGTGAGAACTGCATCCACCTCGCGGAGAAGGACGGCGCGATCTTGATGTACGAGAGCGACGATCCGGCAGTCAAGGTCAGGACGAGCCGCGAGAACCTGGCCGCGTTCATCGCCGGCGTCAAGGCAGGCGAGTTCGACCACCTCATCGCCGGCGTCAAGATCGGCGACGCGTCCACCACGCACTGAGCCAACGCTCGGCCACGCGTAGCAACCGTGCCCCCCGACCGCTCTGGTCGGGGGGCACGCGCATATGCCAATCCGGCAGGGGCGACAAGTATGCCCCGGTGCACACTTGCCGCTCTCTCTCACGTAGCAGTACGGTCACTCTGCGCCGCAGCGATGGGTCGATCCCTGGCAAGACCGTGCCCAAAGCTGCGCAAATCTCCCTGCTCGCACGTCTGTTGGGGAGATCCCCCGAGGGTTGCCCCCGGCCGGCTCCGCGCAGGACCCCGCCGGCTGGGGGCAACTATGTCACTGCGTCCGGAGGGCGTGGGTATGGGCGCGACTGCCGGTGTGATCAGCGTCAACGGGGCAAGGTTGCCCACTCTGCCTGTCCAGGCCGAGGCGTCGGTCGGGCAAGGGTTCCTGTTCGAGGTGCTGCGGTACGGCTCCCAGAACGCGCGCCGGGCCGCCCCGGTCAAGGCCCCGCGCGTGCTTGAGACCGCCCACGAGGCGATACGCGCGCTCCGCGTAGAGGTCCGCACGGCGCACGTGTTCGGCATGAACCCGCACGAGATCGAGCGAGCCGTCGAGTGGGCCGAATCCGGGTGGCAGTACGCCCTCGCCCTGCTCAACTCGGGTACGCACTGCGGATTCACCGTGGTACTTGGGAGCGGGGCGGTCGCCGAGTGGAAGGTTACGCCTGTGCGGTATCTCGAACTGCGCACGCACGCCGCTTACGGCCCCACCCAACCCTTCGACTCTCGACCGGAATTGAGCTCATGAGCACGAAGATCATCACCGAACACCCCGCATGGCGCACGACTGCCGAGGGGGAGCACGCCCGTCTCGTCGAGCACGGGGGCGCCGCGTGGCTCGCCATCTGGGACCGCCGAAACGAGCACCTCGCCATGTGGCCCGTCACGGGTGACCCCGCCGCCGAGCCCCCGTCCGTCGACTACACGTCGCCGATCGAGCTGCCTGTCGCGCCCGAGCGCGCCGTGCCGCTGTTCGACGAGTTGGTGCGTCTGGGCACGGTGGGCCGTCTCACCAACCCGTCGTTGTGGGACGCGATCACGACGGCGATCCTCCGCCAAGTCGTGGCCGCGAACCAGGCTCTGCGAAAGCACCGGACGTTCTACGGCGCGTTCGGCCGCAAGGTCACCACGGCGGCGGGCGTTTTCGCGCTCGCGCCGACGCCCGAGGTCGTGCTCGGCCTCTCCGACGACCAGTTCGCCGCCGCCGGATCTAAGTTCAACCGTCACGCTCTGCGCGCCGCCGCCGAGGCATACCTCGATCGCGGCGAGCAGTGGGCCACCCTCGACGCCGAGAGCCTGATCAAAGAGCTCGTCGAGGTGCGCCGCATCGGCCCGTGGACCGCCGGCGCCGCAGCGGCCGACTTCACCGGCGACTTTTCGATCTACCCGCACGGCGACCTCGCCGTACGGACATGGGCCCGAAAAGCGGCCCCGGGGCTCGATCTCCCCAATGCCGAGGACGAGTTCGAGTCCCAGTGGCGCCGATGGGCGCCCACTCGCACCCACCTGCACGCAATGACCCTTTTCACTCTCACGTGGGGGAGCAATGACCTTAACGTCAACGGAGGCCCGAACCGCCTCTGACCTGATCGCCGGCGCCGACCCGAACGGGGTGCTCGACGCCCTGTTCGTGAACGCCCCGCTCCGCGACTACGGCCTGCGGCCCCGAACGAACGACTACACGCTGCCCGTGTTGGGCATGGCGTACATCGCCACGTACGCACAACAGGCCGGTTTCAACGTGGGCGTGCTGGACGCCGAGGCGCACGGGCTCGGCGTCGACGAGACCGCCCGCCTGATCAACAGCATCCGGCCCCGCTGGGTGGGGATGAACCTGCTCGCCCCCACGTACGAGATGTCGGCCCGGATCGCCGCCGGGCTCGACCCGGGGATCGCGCTCATGGTCGGTGGGCACCACGCCCGCGCGATGCCCGCCCGCATCCTCGACGACCCGCGCATGGGCAACCTGGGCGCCCTGGTGATCGGCGAGGGCGAGACCCGAGTCGCCGCGCTGCTGGCCGACGAGCGCCGCCGCGCCGAGCTGCCCGGGGTCATGTGGCGCGACCGCCTGCTCGGCACACACGCGGCCGGCATCGCACCCCGCGACCAGACCGCCCGATGGCTGAGCCCGGACATCGACGCCCTGCCGCTCGTGAACCGCGAGTTCCTGCCGCAAGATCCGTACGTCGCCGACGACGGCCGGACCGAGGCGAACATCGTCGGATCGCGCGGGTGCCCGTACGACTGCGGGTTCTGCGGCGCCGCCGTCTCGGCGAACCCCGACGTCAAGATCAGGCCCCGCTCGCCCGAGGGCATCGTCGACGAGCTCGACCACCTACACGAGACCTACGGGACGACCGCGTACCGCTTCGTCGACGACCTGTTTCTCGGCGCGAAGCGAGTGATCGTGCCGCAGATGGAGGCGTTCACTCGGCACAAGATCGGCGACCGGTACGTGTGGGACGCCACCGGGCGGATCAACGTGTTCGACCGGCTCGACGACGCCATGCTCGACACGCTCAAGGGGAATGGCTTGAGAGAGGTCGCCCTCGGCATCGAGTCGGGCAGCGACCGCGTGCTCGCCGGCATGGACAAGCGGATCACGGCCGAGATGACCGAGCAGGTCGCCGCCCGCCTGCTCGCGCGCGGCATCGGCGTGAAGGGGTACTTCATCCTCGGATACCCCGGGGAAGAGCAGGAAGACCTCGACGCCACCGTGCGCCACATCCACAACCTGTGGGCCATCGCGGACCGGCACGCCGCCAGCCGCTTCCGGGCGAGCGTGTTCGAGTTCCGGCCCTACCCCGGTACGCCGATCTGGCAGACGCTCACCGAGGCCGGACACAAGCCCGACACCCTGCTCGCGTACTCCGACGTCGACCTCACGGCGGACGGCGCCGACGAGTCCATGCGCGCCCGGGACGAGTTCAATTTCTCGGTCGGCGTCCAGTTCGGCACCGTCCCCCTTCCCCGGCTGCGCGCGACGCTCGCCGACCTCACCCGCGAGCAGCACGACCGCAACCGTCTGGGAGTCGCTGCGTGACCAGACACCCCGGCGTCTTCGTGAGCCTCGACGGCCCGAGCGCCGTCGGCAAGTCGACCACGGTCGCCGAGCTCGGTCGCCTGCTCGTCGGCCGCGGCGACAGTGTTTTCACGACGGCCGAGCCCTCAACGAGCGAGCTCGGCGAGTTCACCCGCGCCAAGGCGAACCACATCCACGGACGCGCCCTCGCCTGTCTCGTCGCCGCGAACCGGTACGAGCACATCGAGGTCGAGCTCGAACCGCTGCTCAGTGCCGGACAGACCGTCGTCTGCGACCGCTACCTCGCGTCGAGTCTTGTCCTCCAGCAGCTCGACGGCGTTCCCGAGCCGTTCGTGCTCGCCCTCAATCGGCACATCCTGCTGCCCGACTTGGCCGTGATCCTCACCGCCGAACCCGAGACCATCGCCGCTCGCCTTGCCGCACGCGGGAAGCGCCACCGCTTCCACGATGACCCGACCGGACCGGCGCGCGAGGTCGGTCTCTACCGCGACGCCGCGCAGACCCTGATGACCCTCGGCGTCGAGGTGCTCGTGCTCGACTCCACCGACACCACCCCTACGGATGTAGCGAAGCGAATCGCCGACGCCCTACCCTCGCGCGGCGGTAGCGTCGACAACCCCAGCAAGAACGACGACCCCACGGTGAACTCATGAACGCAGCACCCGCGACCCCCGTGATCGACACGCACGTGATCCTGCGCGACGGCGACAAGGTGCTGTTGTCGCAGCGTGGCGGACCGTACGGCTACGGCCGGTGGCACGCTCCCTCGGGCAAGCTCGACGCCGGCGAGCCGCTCACCGTCGGCGCGGCCCGCGAGCTGCGCGAAGAGACCGGCGTCGAGGTCGACCCCGAGCACCTGCGGCTCGTTCACGTCGTGCACCACAAGCAGGACGCCGAGACCGAGCGGATCGGCCTGTTCTTCGTGGCCACCTTGTGGACGGGCGAGCCGGTCAACCGCGAGCCCGAGAAGTGCCTCGACCTGCGGTGGTGGTCCGTGCACGAGCTGCCCGAGGACATCATCGAGTACCCCGCCGCCGGGCTGCTCGGCTACCTCAAGGGCGGCGAGCCGCTCACCGAGCACGGTTGGTCGTAGACCTCGGCCAACCCATCTGTCTCCGCCCGTCGGTGCCGCTCCCCCGAGGCCCCGGCGGGCGGAGGCGTTTCGGACTACGCGCCGCCGTCCGCCGGTGCTTCCGGTGCGACGCCGAGGTGCCGGTGCAGGTCGTAGCGCGACACCTTGTAGGCCCTCCCATGGCGTAGGACTCGCACGGGGTACCGACCCGTCCGGGCGAGGTGATAGCCGGTCGTGCGGCCCAAGCACAGCGCACGGTTAGCGGTTTCCAGTGGGACGGCGACCGGAAGCGTCATCAGCTCGTCGTGTGTCATCCCCTGCTCTGTGGTGCTCATCTTCTGTCCCCTGTGACATCGGTGTGCACGCCGGCCCGTTGATGCCGAGTAGTGCCTAGATCAGCAACGTACGATCAAGAGTGGCGCTTTGCAACCAACAAAGCTAGCTTTGCAATATGCATAGTCATCAGACGGCCGGCGACGTCCTTGCCGCGCAGATCCGCCGGCATCGCGAGCGCCTCGGCATGAACCGCGAGCACCTCGCCGCCGAATGCGCCCGCCTCGGACGCCCCGACCTCACGTACTCCGTGATCGTCACCATCGAGACCGGCCGGTCCGGCGGCGAGGGCAGGAAACGCCGTCCGGTGACCGTCGACGAGCTGCTCGTGTTCGGCCTCGCCCTCGCCACGCCCCCGTTGCTCCTGCTGCTCCCCCTCGGGAGCGAGGCAGCAGTGCCCACCGTCCCGGCCGCCGACCCGCGCGACCCGTACACGGTGTGGCAGTGGATGACCGGCGAGGCGACGCCGACGCTCGACGGCCCGATCGGCGGGCGGTACGTCCCCGACACTCGACTGATCGCGGGAACGGGGCAGACATGGGCCGCAGCGTGGGCCACAGCGGCGTATCCGGCCTCGCTGTACCCCGAGTTCGAGCGACGCCTCGCAGCCGTTCACAGGGCGTACCTGCGCACCGAGGCCAACCAAGCGAAGGGAGGTGATGCCGACGCCGAAACCGACTATCTGCACCGTCTCGAAGAACTCGCACGCCACATCGACGACATGGTGCGCGCGGGGCTCAAGGTCCCCGCTCTACGACGCCACCTGATCGAGGACATGAGGGGGCTCGACATGCTCGACAACCCCGACTCAGTCACACCGGAGGAAAACGACTAGATGAACGGAACGATCACCAAGCGCTGCGGATGCCGTGATCCGCAGACCGGCAAGCAGCTCGGCACAGCGTGCAAGAAGCTGCCGCAGCGGACGCACGGCGTTTGGAGCCTGGTTCAGGAACTGCCGCCCCGCGAGGACGGCACCCGACGCCGCTTCCGCCGCAGCGGGTACAAGACCAAGGGCGACGCGCAGACCGACATCAACGCGCTTGCCTCGCTGCTCGACATCGCCGACAAGAAGTCCGACCCCGACGGACGCCGCCGCATCGCCGACTTGCTCGAAACGGTGTCGGCGAGCGGCGAGGACATCCCGAACTACGACGAGACGAAGCGCCGTTTCGCGACCGGACAGTCTCTGACTCAGCACATGACGGTCGCCGAGTGGCTCGACACGTGGCTCGCCGGTAAGAAGGCGCTCCGCAAGAGCGGCGAGACCCGGTACGAGGTCGACATCAGGTGCCACCTGAAACCGCGGATCGGGCACATCCGCCTCGACCGCCTCACGGTGCAGCACCTCGACGAGATGTTCGCCGGAATCGCCGAGACCAACGCCGACATTCACGACGCGAACATGCAGCGCCGCGCGGCGCTCGACGAGCTGAAAACGATCCCGTGGAAGGGGCGGGAGAACCGCGGCCGACGGAAGTTCCTCAAGGACGCCATCGACGCGATGCCCCCGTTCCGCCGTATCACCGGACCGTCGACTCAGAAGCACGTCCGCGACACTCTGCGCGCCGCGCTGAACACCGCCATCGCGCGCGGGGCGATCACCTTCAACCCCGCCTCGTACGTCGAACTCACACCGGCCAAGCGACCCAAGGCGATGGTGTGGACGCCCGAGCGGGTCGAGGCATGGGTGCGGACCGGCGAGCGTCCCTCGGCGGTCATGGTCTGGACGCCGGAACAGGCAGGGCAGTTCCTCGACTTCCTCGCCGAGTCGAAGCACCGACTGCTGCCGCTGTTCCACCTGATCACGTTCCGGGGTCTGCGGCGCGGCGAGGCGTGCGGCGTCCGGTGGGCCGACTACTCGGCAGAGAGTCGCTCAATGACCATTGCCACACAGCTCGTACAGGACGGATGGGAGGTCATAGAGAGCCTGCCCAAGACCGACAGCGGCGAGCGCGTGTTCTCGATCGACGAGTACACCGCCGAGGTGCTCGACGCGCACCGGACCAAGCAGGCCGCCGAGCGCTGCCAGTGGGGACCGGCGTGGATCGAGTCGGGCCGGATGTTCACCCAAGAGGATGGCGACCGGATTCACCCCGGGTGGCTGACCGATCAGTTCGAGCGGCTCGTCGACCTCTCCGGGCTGCCGCCGATCCGGCTGCACGACCTGCGGCACGTCGCCGCCTCGCTCATGCTCGCCGCCGGCGTCGACGTCAAGATCGTGTCCGAGACCCTCGGACACAGCGACAGCCGGATCACACGGGACATCTATCAGTCGGTCATGCCCAAGGCCGCCGCCGAGGCCGCCGAGGCGACCGCCGCCATGGTCCCGCGTGGCGCCGCCCGCCTGCCCCAGCAGAGGGCAGTCGAAGCGGCTCCCGAGCAAGATGGCCACACGACGGCCACACATGAGGGAGCGAAGATCATCGCGTTCCGCCCCCGCGTGGCCAGCGCATAAGAAAAAGCCCAGGTCACGGGCTGTGTGACCTGGGCTTCTCTGGAGCCGCCTTCGGGATTCGAACCCGAGACCTACGCATTACGAGTGCGTTGCTCTGGCCAACTGAGCTAAGGCGGCAAGCCGTGCTTCCCATGGTGGGTGCAGCAGCGTCGGCAAGTCTACACAGTTTCGCGGGGTGCTCCGACCAGGGGCTCGGCAGGGCTATGAGCAGCGCTTTCCGTCAGTCGGGGCGGTGCCTTCCAGGAGGTACGTATTGATCGCCGTGTCGATGCAGTCGCTGCCCCGGCCGTACGCGGTGTGGCCGTCGCCCTCGTAGGTGAGGAGGGTGCCCGAGGCGAGCTGGGAGGCCAGGGAGCGGGCCCACTTGTACGGGGTGGCCGGGTCGCGGGTGGTGCCGACGACCACGATCGGGGGTGCGCCGTCCGCCGTGATCCGGTGGGGGCGGCCCGTGGCGGGGGTCGGCCAGTACGTGCAGTTCAGGGCCGCCCAGGCCAGGCCGCGGCCGAAGACCGGGGACTCCTTCTCGAACGACGGCACCGCCCGCTCCGCCGCCTCCGGGCCCGCGAAGGCCGGCGGGAGGTCCAGGCAGTTCACGGCCGCGTTCGCGGACATCAGGTTCGCGTACGAGCCGTCCGCCTCCCGCTCGTAGTAGCTGTCGGCCAGCGTCAGCAGCGCCGAGCCCTCGCCGCCCATCGCCCGCGTCAGCGCCTCCCGCAGCTGCGGCCACGCCGCCTCGTCGTACATCGCGGCGATCACCCCCGTCGTCGCCAGCGACTCGCCCAGCTTCCGGCTCTCCCCCGTCGGCACCGGCTTCGCGTCCACCTCGCGGAAGAAGCCCCGCAGCGCCTCCGTCGCCGCCGGCACCGACTCCGTACCGAGCGGGCAGTCCGGCTTGCGCACGCAGTCCGCCGCGAACGCCTTGAACGCCGTCTCGAAGCCGCCCGTCTGGTCCCGGTTCAGCTCCTCGGCCGACAGCGACGGGTCCATCGCCCCGTCCAGCACCAGCCGCCCCGCCTTGTCCGGGAACAGCTCCGCGTACGTGGCGCCCAGGAACGTCCCGTACGACGCCCCCACGTAGTTCAGCCGCCGGTCGCCCAGCACCTCCCGCACCACGTCCATGTCCCGGGCCGCCGCCACCGTCGACACGTGCGGCAGCACCCGCCCCGAGCGCTTCTCGCACGCCGCCGCGAACTCCCGGAACGCCGCCTCCAGCGCCCGCTGCTCCCCCGCGTCGTCCGGCGTCTGGTCCACCTGCGTGTACGCGTCCATCCGCGGGCCCGTCAGGCACTCGACCGGCTCGCTGCGGGCCACGCCCCGCGGGTCGACGCCCACGATGTCGTACCGCGCCCGCACCTGCGCCGGGTAGCCGACACCCGCGTATCCCTGGAGGTAGCCGACCGCCGAACCCCCCGGGCCGCCCGGGTTGACCAGCAGCGAGCCGAGCCGCCTGCCCGGCCCCGTCGCCTTCACCCGGGACACCGCCAGCTTCACGTCGCCCGCCGCGGGCTTCGCGTAGTCGAGCGGGACCAGCACCGTGCCGCACTGGAAGCCCGGCGCCCCGCACGCCCGCCAGGTCACCTGCTGGCCGTAGTACTTCTGCAGGGCCGCCCTCGTACCGCCCGCGGAGGGCGGCGCGGCGGCGTCGCTGCCGCTCGTGCAGCCGGACAGGATCAGACCGGCGGCCGTGAGGGCCGAGGCCGAGATGCGGAGCAGGCGCCTGGAGTCCATTCCCGGAGCGTATCCGGACGGGTACGCTCCGTGTCCAATCCGGGGGCCGGTCGTACCGCCGCCGCCCGGCTCAGTCCCGCAGCGCCATCGTCATCGCCTCCACCGCCAGCAGCGGCGCCACGTTCCGGTCGAGGGCCTCGCGGCAGGCGAGCACCGCCTCGATCCGGCGCAGCGTGCGCTCCGGCGTCGTGTCGCGGGCGATCGTCTCCAGCGCGTCCCGCACGTCCTCGTTCGCCAGCGGGCTCGCCGCGCGCAGCTGCACCGCCAGCACATCGCGGTAGAAGCCGGTCAGGTCGGTGAGCGCCAGGTCCAGGCTGTCGCGCTGCGTCCTCGTCCGGCGCCGCTTCTGCCGGTCCTCCAGCTCCTTCATCGCGCCCGCCGTGCCCCGCGGCATCCGGCCGCCCTGCACCGCCCCGAGCGCCGCCTTCAGCTCCTCGGTCTCCTTGACGTCGACCTCTTCCGCGACCTGCTTCGCGTCCTCCGCCGCCGCGTCCACCAGCTCCTGGGCCGCCCGCAGGCCGCCGCCCACGTCGCCGACCCGCTGCGGCAGCTTCAGCACCACCGCCCGGCGCGCCCGCGCCCGCTCGTCCGTCGCCAGCCGCCGGGCCCGGTCGATGTGCCCCTGGGTCGCCCGCGCCGCCGCCTGCGCCACCTGCGGCTCGATGCCGTCGCGCCGCACCAGCAGATCGGCGACCGCCGCCACCGACGGCGTCGTCAGCGACAGGTGCCGGCAGCGGGAGCGGATCGTCGGCAGCACGTCCTCCAGCGAGGGCGCGCACAGCATCCAGACCGTCCGCGGCGCGGGCTCCTCCACCGCCTTCAGCAGCACGTTCGCCGCGCCCTCCGTCAGGCGGTCCGCGTCCTCCAGGACGATGACCTGCCAGCGCCGCCCGGCCGGCGAGAGCTGGGCGCGCCGCACCAGCTCACGGGTGTCCTTCACGCCGATCGAGAGCAGGTCCGTGCGGACCACCTCGACGTCCGCGTGGGTGCCGATCAGGGCCGTGTGGCAGCCGTCGCAGAAGC
The DNA here is from genome assembly GCF_040650575.1 of Streptomyces sp. NPDC048659. Taxonomy (NCBI): domain Bacteria; kingdom Bacillati; phylum Actinomycetota; class Actinomycetes; order Kitasatosporales; family Streptomycetaceae; genus Streptomyces; species Streptomyces sp. NPDC048659. The sequence continues at coordinate 148,146 of NZ_JBEZHM010000004.1, forward strand.
CGCAGCCCGGCGCCCCGCCCAGCGCCCGGTCCGGGCTCACGCACTGCAGCGCCGCCGCGAACGCCCGCGCCGCCGTGTCCCGCCCGGCCCCCGGGGGGCCCGTGAACAGCCAGGCGTGCGTCATCTTCGACGCCTCGGGAACGGGCTCACCGGCGGCCTGGGCGGTCACGAACGCGTCGGCGTCCCGCGCGGCGGCGGCGAGCTGCTCCTCCACTCGCGCCTGTCCGACCAGGTCGTCCCATACGGCCATGCCCGCAGCCCTCCTCGGCCCTCCTCGCGTACCCGTCCCATTGTGGGGCACGGCACCGACAGCCGGGTCTGCCGTCCGGTCCGGTCTCCTCCGGTCCGGCGCCCAGTCCAGTCCAGTCCGGTCCAGTCCAGCCCGGTCCAGTCCAGCCCGGTCCGCCGTCAGGCACCCCCGGACCGGGCGTCCCGCGCGGGCCGCGTCAGCCACAGGCCGACACCCGCGCCGATCGCGACGACGCCCGACGAGGCGCTGCCGATCAGATGGTCGACGCCGTGGTAGCCGGAGAAGCTGGTGACGTAGACGTTGACGGCGAGAGCGGCGACGAGCAGCAGCCACAGTACGGGCCTCATGACGACCTCCAGAGGAGAGCAGGGGTACGCGGCGGGTGCCGCATACACAGATCCTCGCCGCTCCGCGCCGCTCGCACAGCCGTGCGCTCCCCCGGACCGATGGTGTAGCCCGCTCCACCGTCCCGCCCCGGCCCGTCGCCTAGCCTGAACCCATGCGCGAGTCGATCAGGAGTGCGGCGACGGCGACGCTCCACCTGCTGCTCGGAGCCGTCGTCTCGCTGCTCTGCTATCTCATGGTCGGCGTCGTCCTCTTCACCGCCGTGCTCTCCCTCACCGTCATCGGCGCCGGCGTGCTGCCGGAGAGCGTCCTGCTGCTGCGCCGGCTCGCCGACTGGGAGCGCCGCCTCACCGCCGCCCGTTCCGGGGCGCCGGTCCCGGAGGCGTACCTGCCGCTCGAAGGCCCGCTGCCCGAGCGCGTACGCACCGCCGTCGCCGACCCCTCCACCCTCGCCGACCTCCTCTGGATGGCGGCGAAGCTGCTGTACGGCATGGTCCTGCTGTACGCGGTGATGGTGCTGTGGGCGCCGGCCCTGCTCGTCGACGGGGCGTGGACCGGGCTGCTCGGCCGCCGCCCGGTGCTGCTGCCGCTGATCGACCGGCTCGCCGATCTGTCGGCCGCCTGGTCGCGGACCCTGCTGACACCCGGCCCCGCCGCCGCCCGGGACGCCGTGCTGGCCGCCCGCGTCGAGCAGCTGACCGCGACCCGCGCGGGCGCGGTCGCCGCGCACGGCGCCGAGCTCCGCCGCATCGAACGCGACCTGCACGACGGCGCGCAGGCCCGGCTCGTCGCCCTGTCCATGCGGATCGGGCTCGCGCGCCGGGCGTACGCCGCCGACCCGGAGGCGGCGCTCCGGCTGCTCGACGACGCCCAGGACCAGGCCGAGCAGGCGCTCGCCGAGCTGCGGCACGTCGTACGGGGCATCCACCCGCCGATCCTCACCGACCGGGGCCTGACCGGAGCCGTCCGGGCCCTGGCGGCCGGCAGCGGCCTGGAGGTGACGGTGACCGCCGACACGCTGGAGCCCGCGCACCCGGGCCCGGACGCCATGGGTGCCCCCGACGCCCCGGACACCCCGAGTGCCGTGGTGGCCCGCGCCCCCGCCGCCGTCGAGGCCGCCGCCTACTTCGCCGTCGCCGAGGCCCTCACCAACGCCGCCAAGCACAGCGGCGCCACCCGCGCCTCCGTCCTGCTCGCCCGTACCCCCACCGGCCTGCGCGCCGCCGTGCGGGACGAGGGGCGGGGCGGGGCCGAGGCGGCGGAGGGGGCCGGCTCGGGGCTGCTCGGGCTGCGCCGCCGGGTCGCCGCGCTCGACGGGACCGTACGCCTGACCAGCCCCGTCGGGGGCCCGACCGTGATCGAAGTGGAGCTGCCGTGCGTGTGGTGATCGCCGAGGACAACGCCCTCCTGAGAGAGGGGATCGTCCTGCTGCTGACCTCGGCGGGGCACGAGGTGGCGGGGGTGGCGGCGACCGGCCCCGAGATCCTCCCGCTGCTCCTGGAGCACCGGCCCGACGTGGCCGTCCTGGACGTCCGGCTGCCGCCCGGCTTCCGCGACGAGGGGCTGCGCGCCGCGCTCGCCGCCCGCGCCGAACTCCCCGGCCTGCCGGTCCTCGTGCTCTCCCAGTACGTGGAGGAGACCTACGCCGCCGAGCTCCTCGGCGGCGGCGCCCGGGGTGTCGGCTACCTGCTGAAGGACCGGGTGGGCCGGGTGGACGAGTTCCTGGACGCCCTGGACCGGGTCGCCGCGGGCGGCACCGCGCTCGACCCCGAGGTGGTCACCGAGCTGATGGCCCGCCGCCGCGACGACCCGCTGGACTCGCTGACGCCGCGCGAGCGCGAGTGCCTGGAGCTGATGGCGCAGGGCCTCGACAACGCGACGATCGCCCGCTCGATGACGGTCACCGAGCGGGCGGTCCACAAGCACGTCGGCAACGTCTTCGCGAAGCTGGACCTGCCCCCGAGCGACAGCGGCCACCGCCGGGTGCTCGCGGTGCTGGCCTATCTCAACGCGTGAGTCGGCGCTTGGGCTGGCGCCTGGGTAGACGCCTGAGCCGAGTGCTGGCCTACCTCTACGCCTGGGCTGACGCCTGAGCCGAGTGCCGGCCTACCTCTACGCCTGAGCCGGCGCCTGAGCCGAAGCATGAGCCGCCCGCCGGACCTCCCGGCGGGCGGCCTGGCGGGCGGCCTGGCGGATCTCCCGGCAGGCGGCTCGGCGGGCGACCGGCAGCCGACCCACCGGCCCCCGCCCGTCACGCCCCCTTGCCCCCCTCGGCCGTCCCCAGCCCCCCGAGCCACACCGTCCCCGCGTACGTCGTCACGAGCACCGTCCCCGCGATCAGCCCCGCCTGCCACGGCGGCAGGTACGGGAGGCCGCCGGTCAGCGCCCAGGCGAACGCGGCCAGCGGCAGCGCGGCGACGACGGTACCCAGCAGGAGACCGGTCACGGCGAGGAAGAGCGCCTCCAGCCGCAGCATCGCGCGCAGCCCGCGGCGGGCGGCGCCGACCCGCTGGAGGAGCCGCAGTTCGTCCCGGCGGCCCGCGCCGACGAGGGCGAGGGTGCTCAGTACGCAGAGCACGGTGAGCGCGCCGACCGCGGCGACGACGACCGCCGACACCAGGCTCCCCGCCGCCGCCCCGTCCGCGACGACCCGCTCGGGCTCAGGACCGGCCAAGGCCCCGGGGACGGCGGCCCCGCCAGGCCCCGCAACGAGCACCCGCGCGGGGCGCGGATCGCCCATGTGCGCGGCCAGTTCGGGGGCGGGCAGCAGGAACTCGCCGAGCGCGAGGGACCGTTCGTACACCGCGACCACGGTGAGCCGCCGCCGCGCCCCGTCGTCGAACCACAGCTCAACCGTCGAACCGGGCCCCACCTCAAGGGAGTCGGCCCGGTCCGCGCCGACCGCGACCGTGCCGGGGCGGGCGAGCCCCGCGAGGTCCCCGGCGACGGTGCCCGGGTCGAGCGCCCCGGGCAGGCCGGCCGCGTCCACGCCCAGCACCGGCAGCCGGTCGAGCCGGGGCTCGCCCGCCTCGGTGCGGGCCAGGACGACGCTGGACCGCAGCACGTCGGTCGCCGCCGTCACCCCGGGAAGCCCCCGCACCTCGGCGGCGGTGATCCCGGCGCGGCCGGTGACCCCCTCGGCACCGGAGCCGGCACCGGAGCTGGCACCGGCACCGGGCCCCGCCACCCCGAAGTCCGCCGTCATCGCCGCCCGCGCCTGGTGCTCCGCCGCGCGCTCCGCCGTGGCGCCCGCCGCGAGCTGGACGGTCGCGAAGGCCGTGACCAGGACGGCCGGGACCAGCGCGGCGCCGAGCCGTCGCGAGTGCGCCGTCGCCCCCGCCGCGGCGAGCCGCCCCGGCACCCCGCCGAAGCGCTTCAGCGGCGGCCCCGCCACCCGCATGGCCGCCGCCGCGATCCACGGCCCGAGCAGCGCGCAGCCCGCCACGAGCGTCACCGTCGCCGCGCCCGCCGCGGCCCCGGCGGCCTCGCCGGACTGGAGGGTCGCGGTCCCGGAGGCTCCCGCGCCGACCGCCAGCAGGGCGATGCCGAAGCCCCGCCGCACCCCGCCGCCGGACGCCCGGCCCCGGCGCGCCAGGGCGCACGCGACCACACCGCGGGCGAGCCCCAGGGTCAGGGCGGCGGTCACCAGCACGGCGCCGAACAGCCAGCTCGGGAGGGGGAGTTCGAGCGTTCCCGGCAGCAGTCCGCGCGCTTCCAGCGCCGCCCGGAGCGCCAGGGCCGCCGGTACGGCGCCGAGCGCGCCGAGCACCGCCGCCGCGCCCGCGACCCGGCTCACCTCGCGCCCGGCGGCGGCCCGCACCTGCCGGGGCGAGGCGCCGACCGCGTACAGCAACTCCCGTTCCCCCGCCCGCTGGTGGAGGGCCTGCGCGACGAGCGAGGTGAGGACGAGGGCGGCGACCAGGAGGACCGTCCCGGCCACGGCGGCGAGGAGCTGGAGCAGCCCGTTCCGCGCGGGCAGGGCCCGCAGGTCCTCGACGCCGCCCCTGCCGTCCCCGGTGAAGGCCCGCAGCTCCCGCAGCCCGCCCGCGTCGAGGGCCTCCCGCACCCGCGCGTGGAGGGTGTCGACGGGCACGCCGGGCGCGGCCAGCACGCCGAGCGCGTCGTGGCGGCCGGGGTGCCCGGCGAGCCGTCGCGCCTCGGCGGCGCCGAAGTACAGCGCGGTGGAGGGCCCGTCGGCGAGCCCGACGACCCGGTACCCAGCCAGCTCCTGCCCGACGCGCGCGCCGGAGCCGCCCCCGGCGACCACCTCGCCCGCCGCCCCGGGCGCCCGCCCGGCGGTGAGCCCGTACCCCCCGAGCCGGGCCGCGTCCCACGACCGCCCGGAGTACTCCCGTACGGCCGGGGCGGCCTCCGCACGTACGGGACGGGGGCCCTGGGCATCCCGTACGACAGGCGCACCCTCCGCACGTACCGGACGGGAGTCCCGTGAGTCCCGTGAGTGCTGTGAGTCCCGTGAGTCCCCGCCATCCCGTACGGGAAACCCGTCGTCCGGCACCACCTCCCGCACCCCCGCCACGCCCCGCAGCAGCTCCGCCGCCTTCGCCGGGACGCCGACCCGCTCGGTCAGCGGGGCCGTGGCGGTGGTCGGCTCGCCGCCCCAGGGGCGGGACGTGTGCCGGACGCGCTGGTCGCCCGCGACCACCACGTCCGCCGCCGCGTACCGCTCCACGCGCGCGTGCCCGAGCCCCAGCGAGCCGGCGGTCACGGCGAGGGCGCCGAGCAGCAGCGAGACGAGCGCGACCGCCGCGAACACCGCCGCCCACTCCCGCCGGTGGACCCGCAGCGCCCGCGTGGCCAGCAGCCGTGCCGCGCTCATCGCGCCACCGCCGGGGCCGGGCGGCGGGCGGCGCCGGACCAGAACATCGCACGGACCCGTTCGGCGTCGGGCCGCTCCAGGGCACCGGTGATCCGGCCCCGGTGCAGGAAGACCGCCTCGTCCGCCCAGGCCGCGGCGGCCGGGTCGTGGGTGACCAGGACGACCGTGCGGCCGTGCTCGTCGACGGCGCGGCGCAGCAGGTTCAGGACCTCGGCGGCGGTGACGGGGTCGAGCGCGGCGGTCGGCTCGTCGGCGAAGACCACCTCGGGTTCGGTGACCAGCGCGCGGGCGACCGCGACCCGCTGCCGCTGCCCGCCGGAGAGCTTCCCGGGCCGGTCGCCCGCCCGGTCGGCCAGCCCCACGGCGGCCAGCCCCGCCAGCGCCCGGCCGTCGTCGCGGGCCCCGGCGAGGAGCAGCGGGAGGGCGACGTTCTCGCGCACGTCGAGCGAGGAGACGAGGTTGAGCGACTGGAAGACGAACCCGATCCGGTCGCGCCGCAGCCGGGTCAGCGCGGCGGGCTTCAGCCGGCCGAGGTCGGTGTCCCCGATCCGTACCGTGCCGGACGTCGGGCGCTCCAGGCCGGCCGCGCAGCGCAGCAGCGTGGACTTGCCGGAGCCCGAGGCGCCCATGACCGCGAGGAAGCGGCCGCGCGGAACGGTGAGGCTCACCGAGTCGAGCGCGGTGAGCCCGCCGTCGTGGACCCGGCTCACCGCGTCGAGGGAAAGTGCTGTGGTCATACCGACCACGCTAGAAAAGTGCAGGTCAGGGCGGTATGGGGCAGGCTGGCCGGTCGGGGGTGGAGCCCGCTCCACCCCCGACCGGGCCGGGCGTGTCAGCGGCGGCCCCGGCCGCCGTTCCCGCCGCGGCGCTCCCCGCCGCGCTCGTCATCATGCGGCCCGAGGAGCTCGTCCGCGAGGGTCGGGAGGTCGTCGAGGGGGGTCTCCTCGGCCCAGTCGGAGCGGCGCTTGGGCCGCCCGTTCTCGTCGAGCTGGGGCAGCTCGCGGGTGCGGTCCTCGGAGCCCGCCGCGTCGGCGTCCCGGAAGAAGTCCTGCGGCACCCGGTCGGCCGGAGCGGCGTCCCGTACGGTCGGCAGCACGGCCGTCCGCTCGTTCTCGTTCTCGCTCTCGCTCTCCGCGGGCGCGCCGCCCTTGGCCGAGCGGGGGTCCCGGGTGTCCCGGACGCGGGGCAGGACCGCCGTCTCGTCGTCGAGGCGGACGATCGGGGTGGGGACTGTGACCTCGTTCGGGGAGACGGCCGGCTCGCGGTCGGCCGGGGTCACGACGGGCGTGACGACGGTGACCTCGTGGTCCGGGGTCCCTGCCGAGGCTCCGGCCGAGGTCCCGGCCGACGCACGACCGCCGGGCGCGGCGCCGGGCTTCACGATCGGCGTCTCGACGGTGACCTCGTTCGCCGACTCCTCGACGCTCTTCCGCGTACGGGCACCGGCACCGGCCCCAGCCGCCCCGGCCTTGGCGCCGGCCTTGGCACCGGCCACCGCCCCACTCGCACTCGCGGTCGCGCTCGCGGCCCGGCCCCCGGACTCCGCCGCCGCCCGCTGCTGCTTCTTCTCCTCCGCGGCGCGCGCCGCGGCCCGCTCCTCCTCGGCCTTCACCTGCGCCGCCGCGGCGGCGGCCTTCCGCTGGACCTCGGCCGCCAGCGCGGCGGCCGCGGCCTCCTCCGCGGCGGACTGGCGCGCGGCCTCCTCGGCCGCCTTGCGGGCGGCCTCCTCCGCGGCCTTCGCGGCGGCGGCCTCCGCCAGCCTGCGGGCCTCCTCCGCGCGGACCAGGGCCTCCTCGGCCTTGCGCTGCTTCTCCAGGCGCCGCTCCTCGGCCTCGGCGCGCAGCCGGGCCTCCTCCTCGGCCTGCTTGCGGCGCCGCTCCTCCTCCGCGAGGCGGGCCTTCTCCTCGGCCTCGCGCCGCTTGCGCTCCTCCTCGGCCGCGACCCGGGCCTCCTCGGCGCGCCGGCGGGCCTCCTCGGCCTGGCGCTCGGCCTCCAGGCGGCGGGCCTCTTCCTCCTCGGCCTTGCGGCGGGCCTCCTCCTCGGCGCGCAGCTTGGCGAGCTGCTCCTGGCGCTCGCGCTCCAGGCGCTCCTCCTCGGCCTTGCGGGCGGCCTCCTCCTCCGCGCGGCGGCGGGCGTCCTCCTCGGCCTTGCGGCGGGCCTCCTCCTGGGCCTTCACCTCGGCCTCGGAGAGCGGCAGGACCCGGTCGAGCCGGTGGCGTACGGCGGTGGTGACGGCCTCCGGCTCCTGGCCGGCGTCGACGACGAGGTAGCGGCCGGGGTCGGCGGCGGCGAGGGCCAGGAACCCGGCGCGCACGCGCGCGTGGAACTCCGGCGGCTCGGACTCCAGCCGGTCGGGCGCCTCGGTGAACCGCTCGCGGGCGGTCTCGGGCGACACGTCGAGGAGCACGGTGAGGTGCGGGACGAGGCCGTCGGTGGCCCAGCGGCTGATGCGGGCGATCTCGGTCGGCGAGAGGTCGCGGCCGGCGCCCTGGTAGGCGACGGAGGAGTCGATGTACCGGTCGGTGATGACGACGGCGCCGCGCTCCAGGGCGGGCTTGACCAGGGAGTCGACGTGTTCGGCGCGGTCGGCCGCGTACAGCAGCGCCTCGGCGCGGTTGGACAGGCCCGCGCTGGAGACGTCGAGCAGGATCGAGCGGAGCCGCTTGCCGATGGGGGTGGCGCCGGGCTCGCGGGTGACGACGACCTCGTGGCCCTTGGCCCTGATCCACTCGGCGAGCGCCTCGACCTGGGTGGACTTGCCGGCGCCGTCGCCGCCCTCCAGGGCGATGAAGAAGCCGGTCGGGCAGGGCGCCTGGGCCGGGTCGGCGCCGCGCAGGGCGTCGCCGAGGTCGCGGCGCAGCGGGACACCGGCGCGGTCGTCGGTCTTGGCGAGGACGAGCGCGGCGACGGGCAGCAGCAGCGCGCCGACGAGCATCAGGGTGAAGGCGGCGCCGCCGTGGGCGAAGACGAAGGAGCCGGCGGCGAGCCGGTGCGGCCCGATGGCGGCGGCGAGCAGCGGGGCGGCGAGGGCGCCCGCGCCGATCGCGGCGCGGGACACGGCCTGGAGGTGCTCGGTGACGCGGGGCGCGCGGGCCTCCTCGGTCTCCTGGTCGACGAGGCTGTGCCCGGTGCGGGCGGCGACCCCGGCGGCGTAACCGGCGAGGGCGGCCAGCGCGAGCACGGTGGCCGTGTCGGGGACCAGGCCCATGGCGAGCAGGGCGACGCCGGTGACGGCGACGGCGAGGGAGAGCAGGCGGCGCCGGGAGAGCGCGGTGAGGACCGAACCGGCGGTGCGGATGCCGAGGGCGGTGCCGCCGCTGAGCGCGAGGATCAGCAGCGCGTACGTGACGGGCCCGCCGCCCAGGTCGTAGGCGTGCAGGACGGCGACGGCCGCGGCGGCGGCGATGGCTCCGGCGACGGTGCCGCAGGCGAGGACGAAGAGCGGGAGGGCGCCGGTGCGGCCCTTCTCCGCGGGCAGCCGCAGGCCCTCCAGGGGCGAGCGGGGGCGCGGGGTCCGGCCGCCGGGCAGCGTGAGCGGGACCAGGACGGAGAGGGAGGCGGCGAAGAGCCCGGCGGCGACGTAGGAGCCGAGGGCGGCCTGGTGCTGCGAGAACCAGTCGATGCCGCTGCCGAGCAGGTTGCCGATCAGCGTGGCGAGCAGCAGGACCCCGGCGGCGGCGGGCACGGCGAGGAAGCCGGTGCGCAGGCTGAGGGTGCGCAGCGCGCCCAGGTGGTCCGGGAGCGGGCGCACGGCGGCGCCCTCGATCGGCGGGGCGGGCAGCAGCGCGGGGGCGGCGCCGTCCTTGGCGATGGTCCAGAGGCGTTCGGCCGCACCGGTGACGAAGACGGTGCCGAGCAGGAACCAGAGCGCCTTGTCGGAGGTCCAGTCGATCCACAGCGGCGCGACGACGAGCAGCGCGAGCCGCAGCCCGTCGGCGCCGATCATGGTCCAGCGGCGGTCGAGCGGGCCGTCGGGCGCGGTCAGCTTGGTGAGCGGGCCGAGCAGGACGGCGCCGAAGAGGACGGCGGCGAGGATCCGCGTACCGATGACGGCGGCGACGGCGAAGGCCGCGCCCCGGTAACCCCCGCCGAGGGCGCCCGCGGCCACGGCGGCCTGGAGCCCGAGCAGGAGGAGCACGAGGGCGGCGAGCGCGTCGCCGGTGCCGCCGATGGCCTGGGCGCTCCAGAGCCGCCGCAGCGGCTGGTGGCGCAGCAGGGAGCGGACGGCGCGCTCCCGGGAATCGGCGACGAGTGCGGCGGTGGTGTCTGGCTGCTCTGCTCGCGTCATCCGTCCACCCTATCCGGACGGCCTCGCTGCCCGCGGCCTCCGCCCGAACAAACAGACGGGGAGGCGGGGGCCGCGGCCCCCGCCTCCCCTCGGTGTCGGGAGTGTCACTCCTGCTCGGCGGCGGCCGCCTTCTTCGCGGCGGCCGTCGTCTTCTTCGCGGCGGTCTTCGTCGCCGTGGTCTTGGCCGCCGTGGTCTTGGCCGCCGTGGTCTTCTTGGCGGCCGTCTTCTTCGCGGCGGCGGTCTTGGTCGCGGCCGTCTTGGTCGCGGCGGTCTTCGCGGCCGTCTTCTTCGCCGGGGCCTTCTTGGCGGGCGCCTTCTTGGCCGCCTTCTTCGCCGGGCCCTTGGCCCGCTTCTCGGCGAGCAACTCGTAGCCGCGCTCGGGCGTGATCGTCTCGACGCTGTCGTCGGTGCGCAGGGTCGCGTTGGTCTCGCCGTCGGTCACGTACGGGCCGAAGCGGCCGTCCTTGACGACCACGGGCTTCTCGCTGACGGGGTCGGTGCCGAGCTCCTTCAGCGGGGGCTTGGCGGCGGCGCGGCCACGCTGCTTGGGCTGGGCGTAGATCGCCAGCGCCTCCTCCAGCGTGATCGTGAACAGCTGCTCCTCGTCGGTGAGCGACCGCGAGTCCGTGCCCTTCTTGAGGTACGGGCCGTAGCGGCCGTTCTGCGCCGTGATCTCGACACCTTCGGCGTCGGCGCCGACGACGCGGGGCAGCGACATCAGCTTGAGCGCCTCGTCGAGGGTCACCGTGTCGATGGACATCGACTTGAAGAGGGAGGCGGTGCGCGGCTTGACCGCGTTCTTGCCGGTCTTCGGGGTGTTCTCGGGGAGGATCTCGGTGACGTACGGGCCGTAGCGGCCGTCCTTGGCGACGATCTGGTTGCCGCTGACGGGGTCGGCGCCCAGCTCGAAGTCGCCGCTCGGCTTGGCGAGCAGCTCCTCCGCGTAGGCGACGGTCAGCTCGTCGGGCGCGAGGTCCTCGGGGACGTCGGCGCGCTGGTGGCCCTCCTGGTCCTTCTCGCCGCGCTCCACGTAGGGGCCGTAGCGGCCGACGCGCAGCACGATGCCGTCGCCGACGGGGAAGGAGGAGATCTCGCGGGCGTCGATGGCGCCGAGGTCGGTGACGAGCTCCTTGAGCCCGCCGAGGTGGTCGCCGTCGCCGTTGCCCGCGTCGGCCGCGCCGCCCGCGCCCTCGGTGCCGGAGCCGCCCTCGCCGAAGTAGAAACGCTTCAGCCACGGCACCGCCTGGGCCTCGCCGCGCGCGATGCGGTCGAGGTCGTCCTCCATCTTGGCGGTGAAGTCGTAGTCGACGAGCCGCCCGAAGTGCTTCTCCAGGAGGTTGACGACGGCGAAGGAGAGGAACGACGGCACGAGCGCCGTCCCCTTCTTGAAGACGTAGCCGCGGTCGAGGATGGTGCCGATGATCGAGGCGTACGTCGAGGGGCGGCCGATCTCGCGCTCTTCGAGCTCCTTGACCAGGCTGGCCTCGGTGTAGCGGGCCGGCGGCTTGGTCGCGTGGCCGTCGACGGTGATCTCCTCGGCGGCCAGCGCGTCGCCCTCGGCGACCTGCGGCAGGCGCCGCTCGCGGTCGTCGAGCTCGGCGTTCGGGTCGTCGGCGCCTTCGACGTACGCTTTCATGAAGCCGTGGAAGGTGATCGTCTTGCCGGAGGCGGAGAACTCGACGTCGCGGCCGTCGGCGGCGGCGCCGGCGATCTTCACGGTGACGGAGTTGCCGGTGGCGTCCTTCATCTGGGAGGCGACGGTCCGCTTCCAGATGAGCTCGTAGAGGCGGAACTGGTCGCCGGTCAGGCCGGTCTCCGCCGGGGTGCGGAAACGATCACCCGAAGGACGAATCGCCTCGTGCGCCTCCTGGGCGTTCTTGACCTTGCCCGCGTAGACGCGCGGCTTCTCCGGCAGGTAGTCGGCGCCGTAGAGCTGCGTGACCTGGGCGCGGGCCGCGCCCACGGCCGTGTCGGACAGGATCGTGGAGTCCGTACGCATGTAGGTGATGAAGCCGTTCTCGTACAGCTTCTGCGCCACCTGCATGGTCGCCTTCGCGCCGAAGCCCAGCTTCCGGCTCGCCTCCTGCTGGAGGGTCGTGGTGCGGAAGGGGGCGTACGGGGAGCGGCGGTACGGCTTCGACTCGACCGAGCGGACGGCGAAGCGGGTGTCGGCGAGGGAGGCGGCGAGCGCGCGGGCCTTCTCCTCGTCGAGGTGGAGCACGTTCTCGCTCTTCAGGCGCCCGTCGGCACCGAAGTCGCGGCCCTGCGCGACGCGCTTGCCCTCGACCGTCGCGAGCCGCGCGACCAGGGACGACGGGTCGGAGGGGTCACCGGCGCGGCCGGTGGAGAAGGTGCCGGTGAGGTCCCAGTACTCGGCGGAGCGGAAGGCGATCCGCTCGCGCTCGCGCTCGACCACGAGCCGGGTCGCGACGGACTGCACGCGGCCCGCGGACAGGCCGCGCATGACCTTCTTCCACAGGACCGGCGAGACCTCGTAGCCGTAGAGGCGGTCGAGGATGCGGCGGGTCTCCTGGGCGTCGACCATGCGCTTGTTCAGCTCGCGCGGGTTGGCGACGGCCTGCTGGATCGCGTCCTTGGTGATCTCGTGGAAGACCATCCGGTGGACCGGGACCTTGGGCTTCAGGACTTCCTGGAGGTGCCACGCGATGGCCTCGCCCTCGCGGTCCTCATCGGTGGCGAGGAACAGCTCGTCGGACTCGGCCAGCAGCTCCTTGAGCTTCCTGACCTGGGCCTTCTTGTCGGCGTTGACGACATAGATGGGCTGGAAGTCATGGTCGACGTCGACACCGAGGCGGCGCACCTCGCCGGTGTACTTCTCGGGCACCTCGGCGGCGCCGCTCGGGAGGTCGCGGATGTGCCCGACGCTCGCCTCGACGACGTAGCCGGGGCCGAGGTACCCCTTGATCGTCTTCGCCTTGGCAGGCGACTCGACGATGACGAGTCGACGGCCGCCCTGTGCGGTCTCGCTGGTCGGGGACAACTTGGCTCTTCTCTCCGGTCGACGCTCTCCGGCACGCACTGCGTACGTACGGTGCTGGCTCGCACGGCGGTGGCACTCGGGTGACACTGCCGTCGCTGCGGAGTGTGACGGTACAACCCGCCCCCGTGTCAAACGGCGAAAGCCCGCAACGGCCACTCGAACGGTAACCCGACTCCTGCCCTTCCTGCCGCCCGGACTGCCGGACCGGCGGGGCGAGGCTCTCGCCGGGGCGCCCTCACGGACGTCCGAAGCACCAGATCCCGAGGAGGAGGAAGGCGGCGCCGGAGAGGCCCGCCAGGACGGCGGCGGGCCTCGGCGCGACGCCGAGCGCGACGGGCTCGCCCTGCGCCACCCGGACCCCCGTCCACACCAGCAGTGCGGCCCCGAACAGCGTGAACGCCCCTCCCGCGAAGATCGCCGGCCCGCTCTCCATGCCCGTACCCCGTTCCGCTCGCGTGCCGTCTCCGGCTCCCTGGAGCGAGGCTGGCACCCCCCGGCGTCAGCGGAGCGAATTCGCGGTGAACGCCACGGACCCGCCCGGACGGTTTCACGAGGATGGCCGGTACTCCCCGGTACACCCGACCTTCTTCGTCACGTCCTCAGGCGGACCGGACGGGCGGAGGGACGGGCGGAGCGGAGGGACGGACGGGGCAAAGGGACCGGACGGAGCGGCCGGACCCGGCGGACCGGGCAGACCGACGGACCGGACGGGCAGCCCCCGGCCCCGGCCCTCGGCTCCGGCCCCCGGCCCGCGCCCGCCAGCCCCGGCCCTTGCCCCCCCGCCCGCTCAGACCACCGGCAGCAGGAAGCCCTCCTCGACCAGGAGCCGGATGGCCTGCGGGGTGCGGTCGCGGAGCAGCACCGGGTCCTCGCCGGTGAGCTGCCCGATGGCGTCGAGGATCCGCCCGGCGCTGAGCGTGCCGTCGCAGACCCCGGCGAACCCGGCCGCCACGTGATCGACCCGGGTGGCCCGCCGCATCCCGCGGTTCTGCCGCAGCAGCACGTGCTCCGGGTCCTCGGCGCCGGGCAGCCCGACCTGCTCCTGGACCACCTCGGGCGCGAGGGTGAACCGGTCGGCCAGCAGGCCCGCGTCGTCCCGGCCGCGCAGATAGTCCTGGCGCTCGAAGTGGGCCCGCACGGTGTCGCCGAGGGGCTGCTCGACGGGGTGCGGCCACTCCTCGACGACGATCGAGGGCTCGGCGTCGCCGGAGGCCACGGCCGCGCTCTTGCGCAGGGTGATCCAGCCGAAGCCGATCCCCTTGGTCTTCCGCGCCTCGAACTCGTCGAGCCACCGCCCGTACGCCTCCCGGTACGCGTCCGGGTCGCCGCGGTGGTCGCCGCTGTCGCGCAGCCAGAGCTCGGTGTACTGGGTGACGTCCTGGACCTCGCGCTGCACGATCCAGGCGTCGCAGCCGCGCGGCACCCAGGAGCGCAGCCGGTCCTGCCACTCCTCGCCCTCGACGTGCTGCCAGTTGGCGAGGAACTGCGCGTATCCGCCGTCGTTGAGCCGCTCCCCCGCCTCCCGCACGAGGGTGCGGCACAGGTCGTCGCCGCCCATGCCGCCGTCCCGGTAGGTGAGCCCGGCGCCCGGGGAGATCACGAACGGCGGGTTGGAGACGACGAGGTCGTACGTGTCGCCGTCGACGGGCTCGAAGAGCGAGCCGGCCAGCAGCTCGGCGCCGCGGGCCCCGGACAGGGCGAGGGTGAGGCGGGTGAAGTCGAGGGCGCGCGGGTTGAGGTCGGTGGCCGTGACCAGGGTGGCGTGCTGCGCGGCGTGCAGCGCCTGGATGCCGGAGCCGGTGCCGAGGTCGAGCGCGGTGGCGACGGGCGTCCGGACGGTGATCCCGGCGAGGGTGGTGGAGGCCCCGCCGACACCGAGGACGACCCCCTCGTCCTTCTTGCCGATGCCCCCGGCCCCGCCGACCGCGCAGCCCAGGTCGGAGACGATGAACCAGTCCTCGCCGTCGGGTCCGCCGTACGGCCGGACGTCGACGCTCGCGCGCACGGAGCCGTCCTCCCGGACGACCCAGCCGTCGGCGAGCGCCTCTTCCAGCGGGAGCGCGGCGGCGGCGCGCTCGGGCGCGACGGCGTGCTGGAGCAGGAAGAGCCGGACGAGGGTCTCCAGCGGGGAGTCCCCGCGGGTCGCCCGGAGGGCCGGGACCGTCTCGCTGCGGGCGAGCGCGGCGTATGCCTGGGCGCCGAGCAGGTCGAGCAGACCGTCGGCGGTGAAGTCGGCGGCGAGCAGCGCCTCACGCAGTCGGGCGGCGTGCGTGGGCACCGGGAGGCTGGAGGTCGTGCTGGTCGTACTCACGTGCCCCATTGTGACGGGCACCACCGACAACGGCCGCCACCGACAGCCGCGTACGCGCCACGTACGAGCCAAGGCGGCGCCACGCGGGCGCAGGACCTTGCCGGGCGCCCGTACGCCCGATCGCACCGGCCCAGGACACGCCGAAGGACCGGCCCGGCGTGGTGCGCCGGACCGGCCCTCGTCGTACCCGCGTGCCCGCGGCCCCGCGTACCCGCGGCCCCGCCGACGCGCTACGGCTTGGCGGAGGCGGTGGCCTTGGTGTCGGGCGTGGAGCCGGCCTTCGGCGAGCCGGAGGTGCTCGGCTTGGCGGAGCCCTGCGGGGTCTGACAGCTCGGCTGCTTCGCCATGGCCTGTCCGAGCTCGCCGGCCTGGAGCTTGGCGACGGCGTCCTGGTCCATGTTCTGGATCTTGCCGAGGCCCTCGGAGACGGCCTTGAGGCCGTCCGCGAACTTCTGCTGGTTCGACGTGTCGAGCGCGTCGACCTGCTTCTTCAGGCCCTCGTACGCCACGGCCGTGGCGTTGAACTGCTTGATCGCGTCCTGCTGGATCTTCTCGCCGTTGTCGACCGGCGGCGCTCCCGCGCTCTCGACGGCCTTGGCCAACGCGCGGTCGGCGGCGGCGATGTCGGCGAACGCCTTCGAGTCGGCGGCCTTGATCGTCTCGGGCTTGCCGTCGGCGGCCGTGGAGATGATCAGCTGGTTGGCGTCGGCCCGCTTCTGGATCTGCGGCTGCGCCTGGTCGCAGAACGTCTTCGCCCAGTCGTTCACCTTGTCGCCCTTGTCGTCACTGCAACCCGACAGCGCGAGCACCAGTACCGCACCGCAGGACAGCGCGGCGGCTAGCTTCTTGTTCACCGGATCGGTCCCTTCCAAGGCTCTCGGCCCCGGAACATACACGCCGTACGGATGACTTCCACCGATCGTGCGACCGATTCATCCAATATTGCAGCCTTTTACACCAAGGGGACAGGGGCGGAGGTCACGTCAGATCCCCACCTCACCGCCCACCTTGACCGAGCGTCACCGAATCACGGTGGCGCCATGGGAGGACCCGTCCCGCTCCGCAGGACCGCCCTCCACGGCCACCGAGCGCCGCTTGGAGAACCGCACCGCGCCCACGATCACCAGCAGCGCCAGGACGGCGATCAGGGCGCGCAGACCGGCGCTGGCGCCGTCCCCGTAGCTGAACCGCACCACGGCGGGCGCGATCAGCAGCGCGACCAGGTTCATCACCTTCAGGAGCGGGTTGATCGCGGGCCCCGCCGTGTCCTTGAAGGGGTCGCCGACCGTGTCGCCGATGACGGTCGCGGCGTGCGCCTCGCTGCCCTTGCCGCCGTACAGGCCGTCCTCGACCAGCTTCTTCGCGTTGTCCCAGGCGCCACCGGAGTTGGCGAGGAAGACGGCCATCAGCGCGCCGGTGGCGATGGCTCCGGCGAGGTACGCGCCGAGCGCGCCGACACCCAGCGCGAAGCCGACGGCGATCGGCGCGAGGACGGCGAGCAGCCCGGGTGTGGCGAGCTCGCGCAGCGCGTCCCTGGTGCAGATGTCCACGACCCGCCCGTACTCGGGCTGTTCGGTGCGGTCCATGATCCCGGGGTGCTCGCGGAACTGCCGCCGCACCTCGTAGACCACGGCGCCGGCCGAACGCGACACGGCGTTGATGGCGAGCCCGGAGAACAGGAAGACGACGGCGGCGCCGAGCACCATCCCGAACAGGTTGTCGGGCTGCGAGATGTCCATGGAGAGGGTCGTGGACACACCCGCGGAAAGACCCGTGGTGAGACTCATCTCACCGGCCTTGGAGCCGACTTCGGCGACCGAGGTGGCGATCGCGTCGCGGTAGGAGCCGAAGAGCGCGGCGGCGGCGAGCACGGCGGTGGCGATGGCGATGCCCTTGGTGATCGCCTTGGTGGTGTTGCCGACGGCGTCGAGTTCGGTGAGGACCCGCGCCCCGGCGCCCTGGACGTCGCCGGACATCTCGGCGATGCCCTGGGAGTTGTCGGAGACGGGACCGAAGGTGTCCATGGCCACGATCACCCCGACCGTCGTCAGCAGCCCCGTACCGGCGAGGGCGATGGCGAACAGCGCGAGCATGACGGAGCCGCCGCCGAGCAGGAACGCCCCGTAGACGGCGAGGCCGATCAGCAGCGCCGTGTAGACGGCGGACTCCAGGCCGATCGAGACGCCGGCCAGGACGACGGTGGCGGGGCCGGTCAGCGAGGACTTCCCGATGTCCCGGACCGGGCGCCGACCGGTCTCCGTGAAGTAGCCGGTGAGCTGCTGGATCAGCACCGCCAGCACGATGCCGATGGCGACCGCGACGAGCGCCAGGACCCGCGGATCGCCCGCGTGGGCGGGGATGGCGGGGTCGGTGACGCCTTCGAGGTCGGCGTAGGAGGACGGCAGGTAGGCGAAGGCGGCGATGCCGACGAGCACCAGCGAGATCAGGGCGGAGAGGAAGAAGCCCCGGTTGATGGCGGTCATCCCGCTGCGGTCGGCGCGCCGGGGGGAGACGGCGAAGATCCCCGCCATCGCGGTCAGGACGCCGATCGCGGGCACCATGAGCGGAAAGGCGAGGCCCTGGTCGCCGAAGGCGGCCATGCCGAGGATCAGGGCGGCGACGAGCGTGACGGCGTACGACTCGAAGAGGTCGGCGGCCATGCCCGCGCAGTCGCCGACGTTGTCGCCCACGTTGTCGGCGATGGTGGCGGCGTTGCGCGGGTCGTCCTCGGGGATGCCCTGCTCGACCTTGCCGACGAGGTCGGCGCCGACGTCGGCCGCCTTGGTGAAGATGCCGCCGCCCACCCGCATGAACATCGCGATGAGCGCGGCCCCGAGCCCGAAGCCCTCCAGGACCTTGGGCGCCTCGGCGGCGTAGACGAGGACGACGCAGGAGGCGCCGAGCAGGCCGAGGCCGACGGTGCACATGCCGACGACGCCACCCGTACGAAACGCGATCTTCATCGCCCGGTGAGCCACATCCGTCAGGTCCCGTTCCGGTTCCCCGGGCCCAGGGGTGGCGTCCCGGGCCGCGGCGGCGACCCGCACGTTCGCGCGGACGGCGAGCCGCATCCCGAGATACCCGGTGAGCGCCGAGAAGAGCGCGCCCACCAGGAAGAACAGCGACCGCCCGGCCCGCTGCGACCAGTTGTCGGCGGGCAGCAGGAACAGCAGGAAGAACACGACGACGGCGAAGACGCCGATGGTACGGAGCTGCCGGGCGAGATAGGCGTTGGCGCCCTCCTGCACGGCCGCCGCGATCCGCCGCATGGCTTCCGTGCCCTCACCGGCCGCCATCACCTGCCGGACCAGGATCCGGGCCACGGCCAGCGCGGCGAGCGCCACGGCCGCGACGACGCCCACGATGACGCGGTTCTCCTGAGTGAGCACCGCGGCTGCGAGACCCGCCATTCGTCCTCCTGACGTACGCGAGGCCAAGACAGGGCGGAGTCTAGGAAGAAATTCCCCCCAAAAATGGACAACAGCGACAGACGTACGGCCGAACGCGCTAACGCGACCCCCCCAGCGACCTCCCTCCAGTCCCCCGAGAACAGCGAAGAGGCCCTGCACAAGGCAGGACCTCTTCGTCGTACTACGTCTGAGCACTGCGGGTACGCGCGACGCGTACGTACCGCCGCGGATCAGGCGAGGGCGGCGTCCGGGTTGGCGGGCCAGCTCATGCGGATGGTGCCGCCGTCCTCGCCGGCGCTCACCTCCACGTCGTCGACGAGCCCGCGGATCACCGCGAGGCCCATCTCGTCCTCACCGTCCGCGTCGTCGAAGTCCTCGGCCGGGGCCGCGTCCCGGGCCCCGGGCACACCGGCGGCGTCGGCCGCCGCCACACCCGCGCCCGGCACCTCGTCGCCGACCTCGATGGAGAAGGTCTTCTCCTCCTCGGTCAGCACGACCCGGACGGGGGTGGTGACCCCGTTGCTGCGGTGCAGCCCGACCGCGCGGGAGCACGCCTCGCCCACGGCGAGTCTGACCTCGTCGAGGACCGCCTCGTCGACCCCGGCCCGGCGGGCGACCGCGGCGGCCACGAGACGGGCCGTGCGGACGTGCTCGGGCTGAGCGCTGAAGAGGAGTTCAACGGTGGCCATGAGATCCCCCTGGGGTCCTGGACGGCTACACGGATCAGTCGGCCGCGTTGACGGCCTCTTCGACCGAGGTGTGGATCGGGAACACCTTGGTGAGTCCGGTGATCCGGAAGATCTTCAGGATGCGCTCCTGGTTGCACACCAGACGCAGCGATCCCTCGTGCGCGCGCACGCGCTTCAGACCGCCCACCAGCACGCCGAGGCCGGTCGAGTCGAGGAAGTCCACGCCTTCCATGTCGACGACCAGGTGGTAGCTGCCGTCGTTCACCAACTCGACCAACTGCTCGCGCAGCTTGGGCGCGGTATACACATCAATCTCGCCACCGACCTCGACGACCGTGCGGTCGCCAGACGGGCCGGGCACAGTGCGAGTCGAGAGAGACAGGTCCACGGGTCCTCCAGCACCTAGCTATCGAGCGGCCGTCCCTCGGAACTCCCGTGCGGAGTCACGGGACGGAACGCCGGCCGCGATGGCATTCAATCACTTACCGACTGCCATGCACGACGCCTTGGAAGCATTGTCCGTCACGCCGGTGACACACTCGATGCCGATGGCCAAGAATCACCGCCCCCGCAGACCCGCCGGGGAGACGGGCAACCGCCCCTCTCCCGGTCAGGTGCTCGACCGGCTCTCCACAGGCGAGAGCCGGGCCGCGCGCATCACCCATACGGAGCATCTGCCCGCCAGGGAGGGCCGCCATGCCGTCTGGCCGCACCGCATCCGCGCGGAGGTGATCGACGCCGTCCAGACCGCCGGGATCGAGCACCCCTGGGCCCATCAGGCCGAAGCGGCGGAGCACGCCCTGGACGGCACGTCCGTGGTGATCGCCACAGGAACCGCCTCGGGCAAGTCGCTCGCCTATCTCACCCCCGTCCTCTCCACCCTCCTGGACGGCGCCGAGGCCGCCAACGGACGCGGCGCCACCGCCCTCTACCTGTCCCCCACCAAGGCGCTCGCCGCCGACCAGCGGCGCGCCGTACGCGAGCTCGCCGCCCCGCTCGGCAACCGGATCCGGCCCGCCGTCTACGACGGCGACACCCCGGTCGAGGAGCGCGAGTGGGTCCGCCAGTACGCGAACTACGTGCTCACCAACCCCGACATGCTGCACCGGGGCATACTCCCGTCCCACCCCCGCTGGTCCTCCTTCCTGCGCTCCCTCCGCTACGTCGTCATCGACGAGTGCCACACCTACCGGGGCGTCTTCGGCTCCCACGTCGCCCAGGTCATCCGCCGGCTGCGCCGCGTCTGCGCCCGGTACGGGGCCGATCCCGTCTTCCTCCTCGCCTCGGCGACCTCGGCCGACCCGGCCCGCGCCGCCACCCGCCTGACCGGCCTGCCGGTCACGGAGGTCTCCGACGACGCCTCCCCGCGCGGCGAACTGGTCTTCGCCCTGTGGGAGCCGCCGCTGACCGAGCTGCACGGCGAGCAGGGCGCCCCGGTCCGGCGCACCGCCACCGCCGAGACCGCCGACCTGCTGACCGACCTGACCGTCCAGGGCGTGCGCTCGGTCGCCTTCGTACGCTCCCGGCGCGGCGCCGAGCTGATCTCGGTCATCGCGCAGGAACGCCTCGCCGAGGTCGACCGCTCCCTGGCCCGCCGGGTCGCCGCCTACCGGGGCGGCTACCTGCCGGAGGAGCGCCGCGCCCTGGAACGCGCCCTGCACTCGGGCGAGCTCCTGGGCCTGGCCGCCACGACCGCCCTGGAGCTGGGCGTGGACGTCTCGGGCCTGGACGCCGTCGTCATCGCCGGCTACCCGGGCACCCGCGCCTCCCTGTGGCAGCAGGCGGGCCGCGCCGGGCGCTCGGGCGAGGGCGCGCTGGCGATCCTGGTCGCCCGCGACGACCCGCTGGACACCTTCCTGGTCCACCACCCGGAGGCGATCTTCCAGCGCCCGGTGGAGTCCACGGTCCTGGACCCCGACAACCCGTACGTCCTCGCCCCCCATCTCTGCGCCGCCGCCGCGGAACTCCCCCTGACCGAGTCCGACCTCGCCCTCTTCGGCCCCGCCGTGCCGGACCTCCTCCCCCAGCTGGAGTCGGCCGGCCTGCTGCGCCGCCGCTCCACCGGCTGGTACTGGACCCGCCGGGAGCGGGCCGCCGACCTCACCGACATCCGGGGCGGCGGGGGCAGCCCGGTCCGGATCGTCGAGACCGGCACCGGCCGGCTGCTGGGCACGGTCGACGAGGCCGCCTCACACGCCTCCGTCCACGAGGGCGCCGTCCACCTCCACCAGGGCCGCACCTACCTCGTCCGCGAACTCGACCTCAAGGACTCCGTCGCCCTCGTCGAGGAGGCCGCCCCGCCCTACTCGACCACCGCCCGCGACACCACCTCCATCTCCGTCCTGTCCACCGACACCGAGATCCCCTGGGGAGCCGGCCGCCTCTGCTACGGCTCCGTCGAGGTCACCAACCAGGTCGTCTCCTTCCTCCGCCGCCGCCTCGTCACCGGCGAGGTCCTCGGCGAGACCAAACTGGACCTGCCGCCCCGCACCCTGCGCACCCGGGCCGTGTGGTGGACGGTCACCGAGGACCAGCTCGATGCCGCCCGGATCAACCCCGAGATCCTCGGCGGCGCCCTGCACGCCGCCGAACACGCCTCCATCGGCATGCTGCCGCTCTTCGCCACCT
Organism: Streptomyces sp. NPDC048659; assembly: GCF_040650575.1. Classification (NCBI taxonomy): domain Bacteria; kingdom Bacillati; phylum Actinomycetota; class Actinomycetes; order Kitasatosporales; family Streptomycetaceae; genus Streptomyces; species Streptomyces sp. NPDC048659. The sequence continues at coordinate 169,906 of NZ_JBEZHM010000004.1, forward strand.
GCGACCGCTGGGACATCGGCGGCGTCTCCGTCCCGCTCCACCCGGACACGCTGCTCCCGACGGTCTTCGTCTACGACGGCCACCCCGGCGGCGCCGGCTTCGCCGAACGCGCCTTCCACACCGCCCGCGCCTGGCTCTCCGCGACCCGCGAGGCCATCGCCTCCTGCGAGTGCGACTCCGGCTGCCCGTCCTGCATCCAGTCCCCCAAGTGCGGCAACGGCAACGACCCCCTCCACAAACGAGGCGCGATCCGCCTCCTCACCGAACTCCTCCGCGAGTCCCCGGAACCGCCCCCGGAGGAGACCGCCCCTTCCCCGTGACCCGGGACGGAGCCGAGGGCCCTGGGAGGTCCGCGATCCCGGCCCGAGCCGAGGGCCCCGGGAGGTCCGCCCGCTGGGCGGGTCCCGCCGAGAGGCCCTGGGGGCCTTGGAGGCCACGGAGTCCCTGAAGCCCTCCGAGACCCGGCAGCCCTGGTTGGCCAGATAGCCCCGGCAGCCCCGGTAGGCCAGATAGGCCCGGTAGGCCCGGTAGGCCCGGCAGCCCAGCCGGACCGGCTCGGGAGGCGGCTTCGGTGGACCAGGGGCCGCTGGTCGCCCGGGCCGTGACGTCCGCGATGTCCTCGCGGACCCGGCAGCCGACCACGGTCGCCCCCTGCGCCTCCGCCACCCGGACAGCGGCGGCGCAGGCGTCGCCCTCGCCCCACAGGGCCCGATCGGCTGCGGCGAGGGCCGCCAGGTCCGCCGCCCCGCCCGCCCGGTGCCGGGCCGTCACCGCCTGGCCCAGCGCGAGCACGGCCCCGAACACCACACACAGGGCGCAGGCCGCGAACGCCGTCCACACGGTCGCCGAGCCCCGGTCGCCGCCCCTCACGGCACCATCGCCTCCCCCACCGCGTCCTCGGCCAGCGCCGCCGCCCCGGCCCGGAGCGTCAGCCCCAGGCCGCCGGGACCGGGCGCCGGGGCCTCCACCGTGACCCTCCACAGCTCGCCCGAGCGGGCCACCGTGACCCGGGCCCCGTCCGGGGCGGCGGCCCGTGCCGCAGCCTCCGCCGCGGCCACCGGCTCGGACCGGGCCACCGCCCGCGCCCCGGCCCGGGCCGCGTCCACGCACCGGATCTGCGCCCCGGCCGCCCCCAGGGCCCACAGCAGGGTCGCCGTGAACAGCACCAGCGCGGGCAGCGCCACCGCGGTCTCGGCGGTCACCGAACCCCGGTCAGAACGGCGCATCGAGAGCCCTCCCGATCACCGATTCCAGTGCTTTCGTGACCGCCCCGCTGGTCAGCACCTTGTACAGCACGGCCGCGAACGCCGCCGCGGCGATCGTCCCCATCGCGTACTCCGTCGTACTCATCCCCGCGTCCCGGCGCACCGCCTCCCGCCGCACCCGCCACCAGCCCCGCAACACCGCCCAGCAGGCACCGAGCCGCACCACCGCCCGCCCCTCCAAGAGGGGCGCCTCGGCCCCCGTCACCGTCGTCGTCACAGTCGTCGTCGGCATCCGCATCGTGTCCGTCTCCTCGTCCTTCGTCGGTCATCGGCCATGAGCCATGTGTCGTCGGTTGTCGTTGTCGGTCACCAGTCGTCCAGTCGCACGCGCCGATCTCGCCGGTCGCCGCACCCCCCGCCCCGGCCTCAGCCGCCGCCCAGGAGCCCGGTCGCCAGGCCGATGACCACCGGGGCCACCCCCACCGCCAGGAAGGCGGGGAGGAAGCAGAGGCCCACCGGTGCGGTGATCAGGACCTGCGCCCGCTGGGCACGGACCGCCGCCGCGCGGGCGCGGGCCGCGCGCAGGCTCTCGGCGTGCCGTGCGACCGCCTCGGCCGCGGGCGCCCCGGAGGAGGCGGCCCGCTCCAGGCAGCGGGCCAGGCCCTCCGCGCCCGGCAGCGCGCCGAACCTCCGCCACACCTCCGCCGGTTCGCCGCCCAGCCGCAGCTCGGCCGCCGTCCGGACCAGGCTGTCGCCGACGGGCCCGCCCAGGGACCGGCCCACCGCTTCCGCCGCCTCCCCCGGGCCCGCCCCGGCGGAGGCGCAGGCCGCCAGCAGATCGGCCGCCAAGGGGAGCCGGCGGGCGGTCTCCGGATCCTCCGGCGTTTCGCCCGCCACCTTGCGGGCGCGCAGGCGCCTCAGCAGCCAGGCCGCCCCGATCCCGGCGACGAGGCCCGGCACCCCGCCGATCAGCACGTACCCGCCCACCCCCGCCGCCCCGGGCCCGGCCCAGGCCCGCAGCCGGGGCGGCGGCCAGGAGCGGCGCGGTCGGGCCGGTCCCGGATCCGGGCGGGTCGTCGCCAGCAGCGCCGCGCCCCGGTGGCGGAGCCGCCGCTCCCGGCGCCGGTCGGCCACCGTGCCCGCCGCGAGCGCCAGGGCGCAGAACAGCGCGAGCACCGCCGTCACGGCTCCTCCCCGCGCCGCACGATCCGGGTCGCCCACCACAGGCCCAGGGCTTCCAGCGCCCCGCCGACGGCCAGGCAGCCGAGGCCGGCCGGAGTGTGCAGCAGCACCCGCAGGGGCCGGGCCCCGAGGGCCGCCCCGAGGCCGAGCCCGGCGACCGGCAGCACCGCGAGGACCGCGACCGTCGCCCAGGCCCCGGCCAACTGGGCCCGCAGCCGCTCCCGCTGGTCCCGGTGGGCCCTCAGCGCGGCCTCCAGGCGGTCGAGCCCGGCGGCCAGTCCCGCACCGCCGTCCACGGCCACCTGCCAGCAGGCCGCCAGCCCGGCGAGCCCGTCGGCCCCGTCCTGCCGCGCCGCCCGCCGCAGTGCCCGGGGCACGTCGCCGCCGAACCGGGCCGCGGCCAGCACCGCCGCCTCCTGGGCCCCCAGCGCCCCCGTGGAGCGGGCCGCGAACGCGAGCGCCTGCGCGGGCTGCCAGCCCGCTCTCAGCTCGCCCGCGACCGCCCCGCACAGGGCCGCCACGCCGTCGGCGCGCGCCTCCCGCTCCCGCCACTCCCGGGCCGCCCGCAGCCGCCGCCCCACCAGCGGCACCGCCGCCGCCCCCGCGAGCAGGGGCAGCACCGAGGCGCCGACCAGCGCCAACAGCCCCGCCAGGGGCAGGCACAGCCATTCCGGCCGCCGCCCGGCCAGGTCCCGCCACCGCCCGAAGGCCGCAGGCCACCGGGCCTCGCCTCCGCCGGGCAGCGCCAGGACCGACCGGGCCCGGTGCAGCGCCCGCCGCCGCTCGGCCGTCCACCACAACGCGCCGCACACGCACAGCGCCGCCGCGCCGTGAACCGCGATCCCACCCGCGAGCCCGCCCGCGATCTCCGTCATCCCCGGTACCCCCGCGATCCCCGTCATCCCCGGCGCCCCCGTGATCCCCGTGATCCCCGTCAACACGTCGCCTCCCCCTCCGTCATGGCCGTTCCGATCAGCGACCGCAGCCGCTCCCAGCCCCGCTCCCGGCGGAAGCCGTCCGCCGCCCAGCGCAGCGCGGGCACCGTCACCACCAGCCCGTCCCGGTCCCGCGCGAGGACGTGCACCTCGGCGACGCGCCGCTGCCCCTCGCGGTCCCGCGCCAGGTGCAGCACCACCGAGAGCCCGGCGCCCAACTGGCTGTGCAGGGCGGCCCGGTCGAGCCCCGCCGCCGTGCCGAGGGCCTCCAGGCGGGCGGGGACGTCGGCGGCGGTGTTGGCGTGGACGGTGCCGCACCCGCCTTCGTGGCCCGTGTTGAGCGCGGCCAGCAGATCGACCGCCTCCGGGCCCCTGACCTCGCCGACCACCAGCCGGTCCGGCCGCATTCGCAGCGCCTGCCGCACCAGGTCCCGCAGGGTCACCGCACCGGCCCCCTCCTGGTTGGGCGGCCGGGCCTCCAGGCGCACCACGTGCGGGTGGTCGGGGCGCAGCTCGGCCGAGTCCTCGGCGAGGACGATCCGCTCCCGCTCGCCCACCAGGCCGAGGAGCGTGGACAGCAGGGTCGTCTTGCCCGAGCCCGTACCCCCGCTGACCAGGAAAGAGACCCGGGCCTCGACCAACGCCCGCAGCAGTGGCGCGCCGCCCGGCGGGACGGTGCCGGCACGGGTCAGCTCGGCCACGGAGAAGGCGCGGGGGCGCACCACGCGCAGCGAGAGGCAGGTCGAGCCGACCGCGACCGGCGGCAGCACGGCGTGCATCCGGGTGCCGTCCGGGAGCCGCGCGTCCACCCAGGGCCGGGCGTCGTCGAGCCGGCGTCCGGCGACGGCCGCGAGCCGCTGCGCGAGCCGCCGTACCGCCGCCGCGTCGGGGAAGCGCACCCCGGTCCGTTCGAGTCCGGTGCCCCGGTCCACCCAGACCCGGTCGGGCGCCGAGACCAGCACATCGGTGACGCGCGGGTCGGCGAGCAGCGGCTCCAGCGGCCCGGCGCCGATCAGTTCGCTCCGCAACTCCTCGGCCGCGCCCAGCACTTCGGCGTCGCCGAGCAGGCGTCCCTGGGCCCGCAGCGCCGCGGCGACCCGGGCCGGGGTGGGTTCGGCGCCGCTCTCGGCGAGCCGCTGCCGCACGGCTTCGAGGAGCCCCGCCCCGCTCACGCGGCACGCTCCGGCGTGAGGACCCGCTCCCAGAAGGCCGTGCAGAAGCGGCCGAGTCCGCCCCGGGCGTCGGCGCCGGGCGGCGGGTCGCCGTCCCGGGCCGCCGACAGCCCCGGGTCGTAGGGGAGTTCACCGGCGAGGGGGAGGCGGAGGGCGTCGGCGATCCAGCGGTCGTCGAGCCCGGGGGCGTACGGTCCGCGGACCACGGCGCGCAGGTCCCGCAGCACCATGCCGACCGTCGACGCGACCCGGTGCGCGGCGGCGACCGCCCGCAACTCGCCGGGGACCAGGAGCAGTCCGAGGTCGAGCTGGGCGAGGGCCTCGGCGACGGCTCCGTCGACCCGGCGGGGCAGGTCGACGACGACCACTCCGCCGCGCCTGCGGGCGGCGGCGAGCACCGAGCGCATGGCCGCGGGCGGCACGGTGACGGAGTCGCCCCGGTCCCAGCTGAGCACCCGCAGCCCCCGCACCGAGGGCAGGGACTCCTCCAGGGCTCCGCCGGCCAGCCGTCCCTTCGAGGCGGCGAAGTCGGGCCAGCGCCTGCCTTCCTCGCGCTCCCCGCCGAGCAGCACGTCGAGTCCGCCGCCGAGCGGGTCCCCGTCGACGAGGAGGGTGCGCCGTCCGGCCCGCGCGGCGCCGAGGGCGAGGGCGCAGGCGAGGGTCGAGGCCCCGGCGCCGCCGCGTCCGCCGATGACGCCCACGGTCAGGGCCTGCCTGCCGGTCCCCTCGGCCGCGTCGGCGATGCGGTCGACGAGCCGGGTCTCGTCACCGGGCAGGGTCAGCACCTCGTCCGCGCCGAGCTCGACGGCGCGCCGCCACACTCCCGGATCGTCGGGGTCGCGGCCGACGAGCAGCACGCCCTGCCTGCGGGTGGCGCCCCGGCAGCGGGCCGCGGCGTCGTCGCCGACGAGGACGAGCGGCGGATCGGTCCAGCCGCCGCGCTCGGGCACCGTGTGGTGCACCTCCGCCTCGGCGCCCGCCGCGGCGCACAGCCGCAACAGGTCGTCGAGAAGGGCGAGGTCCTCGGTGACGATCAGCAGCCGCGGAGCCTTGCCCCCACCGTCCGACCCGCCCGGCCCGCCCGGCCCGTCCCGCCCCGGCCGGCCACCCTCACCCAGACCCCGGCCCCCACCACGGCGCTCCCGCCCCACCTCTCCACCCGAACCCAAGCCCGACCCCGACCCCGAACCCGAGCCCGAGCCCGAACCGGCGCTCTCCCGCCTTCCGGAAGCCTTCGATCCCTCCACGGCGTACACCCCTCACGTGAATCCTGCGGTCCGCGGAGTTCGCGGACGGAATCACGGTGACGCCGACTCGGAAATCGTGTGGATCTTGCTCGAAAACTGTGGATAACCCGGGGCTTGTGAATAACTTCGTCACCCAAACCGGGACTGTCCGGAGCGCACCGCTCCGACTACGCTGAGTAGCGAAATCGGGATGCGAGGGTCCGCCCGGCCCTCGCCGGGGCACGGACCGAGAGGAGGCGCGAAAGTAGTGGAACGGCGGACCAAAACATGTCCGGACATGCGACGACCCCAGCCGGGGGGGAGAGCTGGGGTCGTCTCTCCGGCCGACTCGGGGGGGGGAGGAGCCGGACCGGGTTAGCACGGTCGCGAACGATCCGTGACTTCCATGGTGTACCCGAGAGCCTTCTCAGGCAAACCCACGCGCCCCAGCGTACGCCGAATGGCGGGCACCTATGCTCGGGCTCGTGGAAAACCACTCGATGCCGCGCGCGGCCGCCTTCTTTGACCTGGACAAGACGGTCATTGCGAAGTCCTCGACGCTGACCTTCAGCAAGTCCTTCTACCGGGGCGGACTGATCAGTCGCCGAGCCGCGCTGCGGACGGCGTACATCCAGTTCGTGTTCCTGGTGGGCGGAGCCGATCACGACCAGATGGAGCGGATGCGCGAATATCTTTCCGCCCTCTGCAAAGGCTGGAACGTCGCGCAGGTCAAGGAGCTCGTCGCCGAGACCCTGCACGACCTGATCGACCCGATCATCTACGACGAGGCGGCCTCGCTCATCGAGGGCCACCACGCGGCCGGCCGCGACGTCGTGATCGTCTCGACCTCGGGCGCGGAGGTCGTGGAGCCCATCGGGGAGATGCTGGGCGCCGACCGGGTCGTGGCCACCCGGATGGTGGTCGGCGAGGACGGCTGCTTCACCGGCGAGGTGGAGTACTACGCGTACGGCCCGACCAAGGCCGAGGCGGTCCGGGAGCTGGCGGAGTCCGAGGGCTACGACCTCTCCCGCTGCTACGCCTACAGCGACTCGGCGACCGACCTGCCGATGCTGGAGTCGGTGGGCCATCCGTACGCCGTGAATCCCGACCGGACGCTGCGGCGCGAGGCGACCGCCCGGGACTGGCCGGTGCTGGTCTTCGACAAGCCCGTCCGGCTCAAGCAGCGCCTGCCGGCGTTCCGGATGCCGCCCCGCCCGGCCCTGGTCGCCGCGGCGGCCGTCGGAGCGGCCGCGGCCACCGCCGGCATCGTCTGGTACGCCAGCCGCCGCAAGCACGCCGCGGTGACTCAGGCGGCAAAGGCGGCGAAGGCCGCCAAGACCACCGGACTTGCCGATCGCTTTGCCCGGATTTGAGGCGATTGCAAAGAAGCGGAGTCAGGACTTTCGCTTCCACCCGGACAGGAGTAGAAAGGAATCAGGCCCGCGAGACCTGGGACATCCGAGAGGATCACCTGTTGAGCATCACGGCCCCACGGACCTAAGTACGGAAACCCGGCACCCACGCGACGTCGACCCTTCGATTAAGGGCCAGCCGCACCAGGCGATGGGCAAAGTCCCCGCCTGATGGGCACATATCGAGGACGCTTGGTAACTGGGTGGACGTGCCAGCGGCGGTACCGCTCCTTGGTACCGCCGCAACCCCTGTCCAGGGGCGGATGATGAGGGACGATCAGGCCGCGCCGCGCTGCAGCGCCTCGCAGACGGCCGTCGACTCCCGGACCCCCAGCTCCACCGCGCGCCCGCAGTGCGCGATCCAGGCGCCCACGCCCTCCGGGGTGCCGGACAGATAGCCCTCGAAGGCGGCGACGTACGCGGCCCGCCCCAGCTCCGCGTGGCCGACCTCGGCCGGGCAGATCGCCTTCGGGTCCAGGCCGCTGCCGATCAGCACGATCCGCTCGGCGGCCCGCGCGATCAGGCCGTTGCGCGAGGTGAAGGGGCGCAGGGCGAGGAGTTCGCCGTGCACCACGGCGGCGGTGACCAGGGCGGGGGCGTCGCCGCCCGCGATGATCAGGTCAGCGAGGCCGTCCAGCCGGCCCGAGACCTCGGCCGGATCCGGGAGCGGCGCCTCGATCAGCGGCTCGTCGACGGGCTCGCCCGCCTGGCGCGGGCGGCCGGTGGTCTCGCGCGGGTCGCCCTCGGCGACGAGGTGCAGCCGGGCGAGGACCCGCAGCGGCGACTGGCGCCAGATCGACAGGAGCTGCCCGCACTCCGCGCCGAGCCGCAGGGCGGCGCCGACCGTGCGGGCCTCCTCGTCGCCGGAGAAGTCGGTGCGCCGCCGGACCTCCTCCAGGGCCCAGTCGGCACCCGAGAGGGCGGCCGAGCCGCGCGCCCCGCGCAGGGCCGCCTCGGCGGTGATCTCGTTGCTGCGGCGGCGCATCACACGGTGGCCGTAGACCCGGTCGACGGCCTTGCGTACGGAGTCCACCGAGTCGGCGACGCCCGGCAGGGAGCCGAGGGCGGCCAGGGGGTCAGAGGCGTGCGTACTCATAAGTAGGGAGGCTACGCGCCCCGGGCCGCCGCCCCACCTTGGAGTGGTCTTCTTCACGCACTTCGACCACGTGGTGCGAGGGAACCGCTACGGTAGGTGAACATGAAGATCGCTTTCGTGGGGAAGGGCGGCAGCGGCAAGACGACGCTGTCCTCGCTCTTCATCCGACACCTCGCCGCCGCCGACGCCCCGGTCATCGCGGTGGACGCCGACATCAACCAGCACCTCGGGGCGGCGCTCGGCCTCTCCGACGAGGAGGCCGCCGCGCTGCCCGCGATGGGCGCGCACCTGCCCCTGATCAAGGAGTACCTGCGGGGCTCCAACCCGCGGATCACCTCCTCGGACACGATGATCAAGACGACCCCGCCCGGGGAGGGTTCGCGGCTGCTGCGGGTCCGCGAGGAGAACCCCGTCTACGACACGTGCGCGCGGGCCGTCACGCTCGACGACGGCGGGATCCGGCTGATGGCGACGGGCCCGTTCACCGAGTCCGACCTCGGGGTGGCCTGCTACCACTCGAAGGTCGGCGCGGTCGAGCTGTGCCTGAACCACCTGGTGGACGGGTCCGACGAGTACGTGGTCGTCGACATGACCGCCGGTTCGGACTCCTTCGCCTCCGGGATGTTCACCCGCTTCGACATGACGTTCCTGGTCGCCGAGCCGACCCGCAAGGGCGTCTCGGTCTACCGCCAGTACAAGGAGTACGCGCGGGACTTCGGCGTCTCGCTGCGGGTGATCGGCAACAAGGTGCAGGGCCCGGAGGACGTGGACTTCCTGCGCGACGAGGTCGGCGACGACCTGCTCGTGACGGTCGGCCACTCCGACTGGGTGCGCGCGATGGAGAAGGGCCGCCCGCCCCGCTTCGAGCTCCTGGAGGCCGCCAACCGGATGGCCCTGCAGGCCCTGCAGAACGCGGCGGACGACTCGTACGCCCATCGCGACTGGGAGCGGTACACGCGCCAGATGGTCCACTTCCACCTGCGGAACGCGGAGAGCTGGGGCAACGCCAAGACCGGGGCCGACCTGGCGGCGCAGGTCGACCCCGGTTTCGTCCTCGACGAGGCGCTGGCCGCGCCCCAGCCCAGCTGAGGCCGGCGCGCCCGGGGCACGGGGCCCGGGCGCACCGGCCGAAGGCCCGCGCGGCCGGGCCCTCCGGGGCCGGCCCCGCGCCACAGGGCCGGCCCCGGAGGCGTACGGAAGGCGCGGGTCAGGGGCGCGCGGCCCGCGTGGCCGGGGCCGGGGCGCCCGCGGGGGCGGCCGGCTGCGCGGCCAGGAAGGTCTTCCAGCCGCCCTGCGGCGCCTCGCCCACCTTCAGGGTGCGCATCTTGGCGACGACCGCGGGGTCCTGGGCGTCGAGCCAGTCGGCGAGCTGGCGGAAGGAGACGCACTTGACGTCCTTCTGCACGCAGACCGTGGCGATCGTGTCCTCGATGGCACGCATGTACGTGCCGCCGTTCCAGGACTCGAAGTGGTTGCCGATGATCAGCGGCGCGCGGTTGCCCCGGTAGGAGCGCTCGAACGCCTGCACAAGGCCGTCGCGCATCTGGTTGCCCCAGTACTCGTGCTGGGACGGGTCGCCCTGGGTCGTACCGGACTGGTTCACGAGGAAGTTGTAGTCCATCGACAGGGTCTGGAAGGCGCGGCCGGGGACCGGGACGAGCTGCATCGACAGGTCCCACAGGCCCAGGTCCTTCTTGGGCCAGATCTGGTCGTTGACGCCGCTGGTGTCATAGCGGAAGCCCAGCTGGGCCGCGGCCTGCACGAAGTTCGCGCGGCCCTCCAGGCACGGCGTGCGGGCGCCGACGAGCTCCTTGTCGTAGTCGAACGGGAGCGGCTTCTCGCCCTTCAGGCCCGCGTTCGTCTTCCAGTTCTTGACGAAGGACTTGGCCTGCTTGATCTCGCTCTTCCACTCCTCGACCGACCAGGTGCCCACACCCCCCTCCGCGCCGCAGAAGTGCCCGTTGAAGTGGGTGCCGACCTCGTTGCCCTCCTCCCAGGCGCCGCGCAGCTCGCGCACGGTGTCGCGGATGCCCTGGACGTCGTTGAAGCCGATGTCGGAGCGGCCCGCGGAGTGCTGGGGCGGGTCGTACATCTCGCGCTTGGACTCGGGCAGCAGGTAGACGCCGCTGAGGAAGTACGTCATCTTCGCGTTGTACTGCTTGCCCACCTTGCGGAAGTGGGAGAAGAGCTTCTGGCTGTCCTCGCCGGCGCCGTCCCAGGAGAACACCACGAACTGCGGCGGCTCCTGACCCGGCTTCAGGCGCTGCCAGACCGGCTGGTCGGGCTGCTTGCCGGTGTAGGCGGTGGAGCCGTCGCCGATCAGCCGCACCGCGCTCTCCGGGGCCGCGGCGGGCGCCTTCTTGGCGCCGGCACCGCCCTGCCCGCCCGGACGGGCCGCGTCACCGGAGCCCGAGCAGCCGGCCAGGCCGGCGGTCAGGGCTACGGCGAGGGCGCCGACGGCGAGCACCCTCCTGGGCGCACGGACAGGGTTTCTTCTCCCGGCGGCTGACATCCGCCCCACCTCTCCTCGGATCCTCGGATTTGCGTACAAGCGGCGTCAACGTCGCACCAGAGGGACCGAAGAGCGTCAACGACAAGCGGCATATCTACGTTCTGTCACTGGATCCAGTGATTCATTGCCCTATTTGCCCCGAAAATAATGCCGGAGTCTTTACTTACCATTACCATCCATTTACCGAGCGTCATCAGCCGCGCCGGTGTCCCGCCGCTGCACCCCGCACGAGCCGCGACCACGCTGCCCCGGAGGAGACGGGAACATGACCCTCTGCCCCCCTGCCCGTACGACCACGACCGACCGGCCCCGCGCCCAGCGGCCCCACGGCCCGCCGGGCGGGCCGCCCCGGCGCTTCCGCATCGCGGGCGCGGACTTCTCCGCGTCGATCGCCGTCTTCCTGATCGCCCTGCCGCTCTCCCTGGGCATCGCCCTCGCCACCGGAGCCCCGCTCCAGGCCGGACTGGTGGCCGCCGCTGTCGGCGGCATCGTCGCCGGCCGGCTCGGCGGCTCCCCGCTCCAGGTCAGCGGCCCCGCCGCCGGCCTGACCGTGGTCACCGCCGAGCTGATCCAGCGCTACGGCTGGCGCACCACCTGCGCCATCACCGTCCTCGCCGGACTCGCCCAACTCGGCCTCGCCGCCCTGCGGGTGGCCCGGTCCGCGCTCGCCGTCTCGCCCGCCATCGTGCACGGGATGCTGGCCGGCATCGGCGTCACCATCGCCCTCGCGCAGCTCCACATCGTCCTCGGCGGCACCCCCCAGAGCTCCGCCGTGGACAACGCCCTCGGACTGCCCGCCCAGTTGGCCGACGCCTCCGCCGCCGCGCTCGTCGTCAGCGGCCTGACCATCGCGCTGCTGCTGCTCTGGCCCCGCCTGCCCGGGCGTACGGGACGGATCCTGCGCACGGTGCCCGCCGCGCTCGCCGCGGTGGCCGCCGCCACGGCCGTCGCCGCGCTCGCCGGGCTCGGCGTGCCCCGGGTGGACCTGCCGTCCTGGAGCAGCCACGCCCTGCCCGGCCTGCCGGAGGGCCCGGTCCTCGGGATCGCGGCCGGGGTCCTCACCATCACGCTGGTCACCAGCGTGCAGTCGCTGCTGTCCGCGGTCGCCGTCGACAAGCTGGCCGCGAAGCGCGCGGGTGCCACTGGCACCGCCGCCCCCCGCTCCCGGCTCGACCGCGAACTGGCGGGCCAGGGCGCGGCGAACATGGTGTCCGGGGCGCTCGGCGGGCTGCCGGTCGCCGGAGTGGCCGTCCGCAGCGTGGCGAACGTGTCGGCGGGCGCCGTCAGCCGCAACTCCTCGATACTGCACGGCCTGTGGATCGTCCTCGCCGCGCTCCTGCTCGTCCCCGTCCTCGACCTCATCCCGCTGCCCGCGCTGGCCGCCCTGGTGATGGTCGTCGGCGTCCAGATGGTCAGCATCACGCACATCCGCACGGTCACCCGTCACCGTGAAGTCCTGGTGTACGCGGTGACGGTGGCCGGGGTCGTCTTCGTCGGCATCCTGGAGGGCGTGGCCCTCGGGATCGCGGTGGCGGTCGCCGTCGCCATGCACCGGCTGGCCCGCACCCGGATCACCCGCGAGGAGCGGGACGGACGGCAGGTGGTCCGTATCCGGGGCCAGTTGACCTTCCTCGCGGTGCCGCGGCTGAGCCGGGCGCTGCACCAGATCCCGCCGGGCGCCGACGCGGTGGTGGAGCTGGACGGCTCCTTCATGGACCACGCGGCGTTCGAGACGCTGCACGACTGGCAGTCCTCCCACGTCGCCCACGGCGGCACGGTGGAGACGACCGGTCCCGGCGGCGGCCGGATCGCGGAGCCCGCCCCGGCGGGCCGTGCCGCGGCGGAGCCCGGGGCCGGGGCGGGCGCCCGGGGCGCCGCCGCCCGCTCCGGCGCGCACGCGCTGGGCGGCCAGCCCTGCTGCCGCCCCTGGACCCCCTGGCGCAACCACCAGTGCGACGAGCGCCCGCCGGCCGGCGGGACCGGCGGGACCACCGGGCAGCGGCTGGCCAGCGGCATCGGCGCCTTCCAGCGGAACACCGCCCCGCTGGTCCGCGACGAGCTGGCCCGGCTGGCCAGGGAGGGCCAGCGCCCCTCTCAGCTCTTCCTGACCTGCGCCGACTCCCGCCTGGTCACGAGCATGATCACGTCCAGCGGCCCCGGCGACCTGTTCACCGTGCGCAATGTGGGCAATCTGGTCCCGCTGCCCGGCGAGGAGAGCGGGGACGACTCCGTGGCGGCGGCGATCGAGTACGCGGTGGAGGTGCTGCGGGTCGAGTCGATCACGGTCTGCGGCCACTCCGGCTGCGGCGCCATGCAGGCGTTGCTGAACAGCGATCCCGCCGACCTCGCCGCCCCGCCGAGCCCGCTGCGCCGCTGGCTGCGGCACGGGCTGCCGAGCCTGGAGCGGATGGCGAGCCGCCGGCACGCCTGGGCGAGGATCGCGGGACGCCTCCCGGCCGACGCCGTCGAGCAGTTGTGCCTGACCAACGTGGTGCAGCAGCTGGAGCACCTGCGGGCGTACGAGCCGGTGGCGCGGCGGCTGGCGGACGGGACGCTGACGCTGCACGGGATGTACTTCCACGTGGGCGAGGCCCAGGCGTATCTGCTGGCCGGCACGGACGAGGTGCACAGCTACGACGACGTGTTCAACCACGTGCCGCCGGGGGCGGCTTCGGAGATCCGGCCCGGAGCCGCTTCGGCCGCTTCGGGGGCCCAGTCGCTGGAGCCGGCCCGCGCGTCCTGAACCATCCGCTCCGTTCCCGCGTGAAAGTGTGTGGCCCCCGCTTCCTTCCGCTCGGGAGGCGGGGGCCACCGCCACGTGCGCACTCACAGGTCTACACCAATTCCCCGGAGGCTCTTGTCACCCGGGCGTCCGCCTGATGAGCTATGACACGGGACACACAGGCACATAGGGACGCCCTGGGAAAGGGAGATGTCGTGAGCAACGAATCCTTGGCCAATCTGCTCAAGGAAGAGCGCCGTTTCGCGCCGCCGGCCGCGCTGGCCGCGAACGCCAACGTGACGGCGGAGGCGTACGAGCAGGCCAAGGCGGACCGGTTGGGCTTCTGGGCCGAGCAGGCCAAGCGGCTGAGCTGGGCCACCGAGCCGACCGAGACCCTCGACTGGTCGAATCCGCCGTTCGCCAAGTGGTTCGCCGACGGCGAGCTCAACGTCGCGTACAACTGCGTCGACCGGCACGTCGAGGCCGGCAACGGCGACCGGGTCGCCATCCACTTCGAGGGCGAGCCGGGCGACAGCCGCTCGATCACCTACGCCGAGCTCAAGGACGAGGTCTCCCGGGCGGCCAACGCGCTGACCGAGCTGGGTGTCACCAAGGGCGACCGGGTCGCGGTCTACCTGCCGATGATCCCCGAGGCGGCCGTGACGATGCTGGCCTGCGCCCGCATCGGCGCCGCCCACTCGGTCGTCTTCGGCGGCTTCTCGGCCGACGCCGTGGCCTCCCGCATCCAGGACGCCGACGCCAAGCTGGTCGTCACCGCCGACGGCGGCTACCGCCGCGGCAAGCCCTCGGCCCTGAAGCCCGCGATCGACGAGGCCGTGGCCCGCTGCCCGCAGGTCGAGCACGTCCTGGTGGTCCGCCGCACCGGCCAGGAGACCGCCTTCACCGAGGGCCGCGACGTCTGGTGGGACGACATCGTCGCCCGCCAGTCCGCCGAGCACGCCCCGGAGGCGTTCGACGCGGAGCACCCGCTCTTCATCCTCTACACCTCCGGCACCACCGGGAAGCCGAAGGGCATCCTGCACACCTCGGGCGGCTACCTCACCCAGGCCAGCTACACCCACCAGGCCGTCTTCGACCTCAAGCCGGAGACCGACGTCTACTGGTGCACGGCCGACATCGGCTGGGTCACCGGCCACTCGTACATCGTCTACGGCCCGCTCTCCAACGGCGCCACCCAGGTCATGTACGAGGGCACCCCGGACACCCCGCACCAGGGGCGCTTCTGGGAGATCATCCAGAAGTACAAGGTCAGCATCTTCTACACGGCGCCGACCGCGATCCGGATGTTCATGAAGTGGGGCGACGACATCCCCGCCAAGTTCGACCTGTCCTCGCTGCGCGTCCTCGGTTCGGTCGGCGAGCCGATCAACCCCGAGGCGTGGATCTGGTACCGCAAGAACATCGGCGCCGACAACTGCCCGATCGTGGACACCTGGTGGCAGACCGAGACCGGCGCGATGATGATCTCGCCGCTGCCCGGTGTCACCGAGACCAAGCCCGGCTCGGCCCAGCGCGCGCTGCCCGGCATCTCCGCCACCGTCGTCGACGACGAGGCCAACGAGGTGCCGAACGGGGGTGGCGGCTACCTGGTCCTCACCGAGCCGTGGCCGTCGATGCTCCGCACCATCTGGGGCGACGACCAGCGGTACATCGACACCTACTGGTCCCGCTTCGAGGGCACGTACTTCGCCGGCGACGGCGCGAAGAAGGACGAGGACGGCGACATCTGGCTGCTCGGCCGGGTCGACGACGTCATGCTCGTCTCGGGCCACAACATCTCCACCACCGAGGTCGAGTCCGCGCTCGTCTCCCACCCGGCCGTCGCCGAGGCCGCCGTGGTCGGCGCCGCCGACGCCACGACCGGTCAGGCCATCGTGGCCTTCGTGATCCTGCGCGGCTCGGCCAGCGAGGACGACGCCCTCGTCGCCGAGCTCCGCGACCACGTCGGCAAGACCCTCGGCCCGATCGCCAAGCCCAAGCGCGTCCTGCCGGTCGCCGAGCTGCCCAAGACCCGCTCGGGCAAGATCATGCGCCGGCTGCTGCGGGACGTCGCCGAGAACCGCGAGCTGGGCGACGTCACCACCCTGACGGACTCCTCGGTCATGGACCTCATCCAGACCAAGCTCCCGGCCTCCTCCAGCGAGGACTGAGCCCCCGCGGCCGTACGAAGGCACGCATAGCGGTACAGATCGACACAGAGGCGCCCGCCCCGCAACCCGGGGGGCGGGCGCCTCCGCGTTGTCCACAGGCTGGGGACGGGCTTGTCCACAGATGCCGGACGCTCACATGCCCGACGCCGCTTATGCACCTAAAGTGAAGATCACCGGACACCACCGCGCACCGTTAGGTAAAGTAAGGACCGCGTCAGTGACGCGACAAGAACATCTAGGTGCGCCGGGAAGTCTGGTCGGCATGTGCTTCGTCCTGCCCACCGACCGGAGGTTCTCACCGTGCCCGCGCCCGAGCCCACCACCACCGACCGCAAATTCCTCGGCCGGCTGTCGCTCCCGGAGCGCCGCTACCTCGCCGACGCGCTGCGCACCGAGACCGTCGGCGGCGTCCTCCTGCTCCTCGCCGCCATCGCCGCGCTCGTCTGGGCCAACACGCCCCTGAAGGACAGCTACGCGACGATCCGCGACTTCCACATAGGCCCGGCCGCCCTCGGCCTCGACCTCTCGATCCAGCACTGGGCCGCCGACGGCCTGCTCGCGATCTTCTTCTTCGTCGCCGGCATCGAGCTCAAGCGCGAGCTCGTCGCGGGCGAGCTGCGCGACCCCAAGGCCGCCGCGCTCCCCGTCATAGCCGCCATCTGCGGCATGGCCGTGCCCGCCCTGGTCTACACGCTGGTCAACGTGGTGGGGAACGGCTCCCTCGACGGCTGGGCGGTGCCCACCGCCACGGACATCGCCTTCGCGCTCGCCGTCCTCGCCGTCATCGGCACCTCGCTGCCCTCGGCGCTGCGCGCCTTCCTGCTGACCCTCGCCGTCGTCGACGACCTGTTCGCCATCCTGATCATCGCGGTCTTCTTCACCAGCGACCTGAACTTCGCCGCCCTCGGCGGCGCCTTCGCCGGACTCGTCGTCTTCTGGCTGCTGCTGCGCAAGGGCGTCCGCGGCTGGTACGTGTACGTCCCGCTCGCCCTGGTCATCTGGGGCCTGATGTACAACAGCGGCGTCCACGCCACCATCGCCGGCGTCGCCATGGGCCTGATGCTGCGCTGCACCACCCGCGAGGGCGAGGAGCACTCCCCCGGCGAGCACATCGAGCACCTGGTCCGGCCGATCTCCGCCGGTCTCGCAGTGCCGCTGTTCGCGCTGTTCTCGGCCGGCGTCACCGTCTCCGGCGGCGCCCTCGGCGACGTCTTCACCCAGCCCGTCACCCTCGGCGTGGTGCTCGGCCTCGTCGTCGGCAAGGCCATCGGCATCTTCGGCGGCACCTGGCTCGCCGCCCGCTTCACCAGGGCCTCGCTCAACCCCGAGCTGGTCTGGCCGGACGTCTTCGCCGTCGCCTCCCTCGCCGGCATCGGCTTCACCGTCTCGCTGCTCATCGGCGAGCTGGCCTTCGTCGACGACCCCGCCCTGATGGAGGAGGTGAAGGCCGCGGTCCTGGTCGGCTCGCTGATAGCCGCCGTGCTCGCCTCCGTCCTGCTGAAGCTGCGGGTCCGCAAGTACCAGGCGCTGATCGCGGAGGAGGAGCGGGACGAGGACCAGGACGGCATCCCGGACATGTACGAGGAGGACAACCCCGAGTTCCACCTCCGGATGGCGGAGATCTACGAGAAGAAGGCCGCGGAGCACCGTCAGCGCGCCGAACTGGCGGGGGCATCGCGCGACGAGGCCGACCGTCCGGCATGATCTGAGGTCGGACCGTTACAGGAGAAAAGGGAGCAGCGATGAGCGACCCGTTCGACGGAGCCGAGCGCAGCCTCGGCCAGCTGGTCGCCTCGGCGACCGCCGAGATGTCCGCCCTGGTGCACGACGAGATCGCCCTGGCGAAGGCGGAGATCAAGCAGGACGTCAAGCGCGGCGCGATCGGCAGCGCGGCCGGCCTGGTGGCCGTGGTGGTGCTGCTGTTCTCTCTGCCCCTGCTGAGCTTCGCGCTCGCCTACGGGATCCAGGCGTGGAGCCACTGGCACATCTCGGTCTGCTTCCTGCTGTCGTTCGCGGCGAACGTGCTGCTGGCGCTGCTGCTCGGGCTCGTGGCGTACGCGAAGTTCCGCAAGGTGAAGCCGCCGGAGAAGTCCATCGCCTCCGCCAAGCAGACCGCGGCGATCATGGGGAACGTCAAGCCGCACCCCCGTGCCGAGGTCGCCGCGGCGCGGGACAAGGCCGCCGCTGTGGCACGCTCGTCCGTATGACCGTCCCTGAGAGCAGCAGCGGCAGCGGCGCCGGAGGCCCGGTGCGGATCGAGGGTCCCTGGACCCATCGTGACGTGGCGGCCAACGGCGCCCGGTTCCACATCGCCGAGATGGGCGACGGGCCGCTGGTGCTGCTGTTGCACGGCTTCCCGCAGTTCTGGTGGACCTGGCGGCACCAGCTCCCCGTGCTGGCCGAGGCCGGTTTCCGGGCCGTGGCGATGGACCTGCGCGGCGTGGGCGGCAGCGACCGCACCCCGCGCGGCTACGACCCGGCCAACCTGGCGCTCGACGTCACCGGCGTGATCCGCTCGCTCGGCGAGCCGGACGCGGCGCTCGTCGGGCACGACCTGGGCGGCTACCTCGCCTGGACGGCGGCCGTGATGCGGCCGAAGCTGGTGCGCCGGCTCGTGGTGTCCTCGATGCCGCACCCGCGCCGCTGGCGATCGGCGATGCTCTCGGACTTCGCGCAGTCGCGCGCCGGCTCCCACATCTGGGGCTTCCAGCGCCCCTGGCTGCCGGAGCGTCAGCTCGTCGCGGACGACGCGGCGCTGGTGGGGCGTCTGATCGAGGACTGGTCCGGGCCGCACCCGCGCTCGGCGGCGGACGAGGACGCCCTCGACGTCTACCGGCGGGCGATGCTCATCCCGTCGACGGCGCACTGCTCGATCGAGCCGTACCGCTGGATGGTGCGCTCGCTGGCCCGGCCCGACGGCGTGCAGTTCAACCGGCGCATGAAGCGGCCGGTACGGGTGCCCACGCTGCACCTGCACGGCTCGCTCGACCCGGTGACGCGGACGCGTAGCGCGGCCGGTTCCGGGCAGTATGTGGAGGCGCCGTACCGGTGGCGGCTCTTCGACGGGCTGGGGCACTTCCCGCACGAGGAGGACCCGGCGGCGTTCTCCGCCGAGCTGGTCAACTGGCTGAAGGATCCCGAGCCGGACCGCTGAGGGGCGCGAGCCCTCCTGCCATGTGCCCCGCGCATACGCCAATTGGCGGCCCCTCAGGCGGTTACCGACCTTGGGCCCCGGGCAGACGTCCCGGTATGGGCTGGACGCACGACTACGGTGACACCGCACGCGACCGCCGCTCGATCGGCGGCACCGAGGCCCCGGAAGGGGGCGGCACGCGAGAGCACGGCCACGCGCATCCCGCGCGGGACGTGGGCATCTCGCGCATCCTGCGGCGGCGGGCCCGCTGGGTCTCCGCCCGGCTGCGTCACCCCCGTACGTAGCCGGCCCGGGGCGCCGGAACCACCGGGCGCACCCGCCTCACCCTCACCCGAGACACCCGGCGCACCCGACTCACCGGGCGCGCCCGACTCGCTCGACCCGTCCGGCTAGAGGGCGCATCCCTGGGTGTCGACCTGCTGGTTGGCGGCGCGGCCCTGGGCGATGTCGCCCTTGATCTCGTCGACCGTCAGCGCGTAGCCGGTGTCCGCGTCGTCGAGGGAGCGGGCGAAGATCACGCCGTACACCTCGCCCTCCGGGGTGAGCAGCGGGCCGCCGGAGTTGCCCTGACGGACCGTCGCGTACAGCGAGTACACGTCCCTGCGCACCTCGCCGCGGTGGTAGATGTCGGGGCCCTTGGCGCTGATCCGGCCGCGCACACGGGCCGAGCGCACGTCGTAGGCGCCGTTCTCCGGGAAGCCGGCCACGATCGCGTTGTCGCCGCTGTGGGCGTCCCCGTCGGTGAACCGGAGCGGCTTCGCGTCGAGGTCGGGCACGTCGAGGACGGCGATGTCGCGCTTCCAGTCGTAGAGCACGACCTTGGCGTCGTAGAGCTTGCCCTCGCCGCCTATCTGGACGGTCGGCTCGTCGACCCCGCCGACGACGTGGGCGTTGGTCATGACCCGGCGGTCGGAGAAGACGAAGCCGGTGCCTTCGAGGACCTTGCCACAGCTCGGGGCGGTGCCGACGACCTTCACGATGGAGCGCTGGGCGCGGGCGGCGACCGGGCTGCCCGCGAGCGCCGGGTCGGGCGGCCGGACCTCGGTGATGGGCTCGTTCGCGAAGGGGCTGAAGACCTGCGGGAAGCCGTTCTGCGCGAGGGTCGAGGTGAAGTTGGAGAACCAGGTCGACACCTGAGCGGGCATCAGGCGCTCGACGCCGAGGAGCACCTTGGAGTTGCGCACCTCCTTGCTCACCGTCGGCATCGCGGTGCGGGCCAGCATGGAGCCCAGCAGCCAGGCCACGAGGAGCATCGCCAGTACGTTGACCAGGGCGCCGCCGGTGGCGTCGAGGGCGCGCGCGGGGGACCAGGTGATGTGCCGGCGCAGCTTGTTGCCCAGGTGGGTGGTGAACGCCTGGCCGACGGAGGCGCAGACGATGACCACGACCACGAAGACGATGGTCGCCGTGGTCGTGACCTGGCTGCGGTCGGTCAGCGCGTTCCAGGCGATCGGGAGCAGCAGCACGGCGACGAGGCCGCCGCCGAGGAAGCCGATCACCGACAGGATCCCGACCACGAATCCCTGGCGGTAACCGATGATCGCGAACCACACGGCGGCGAGCAGCAACAGGATGTCCAGCACGTTCACCGTCAGTAGCCTCGCAGATAGGTGTTCGGTCGCCCGGGGTCAGCCGTCAGCCTGTCATGAGCGCCAGTCGAGCGGGACCTGCTTCGACCGGTCCCAGGGGCGCTCCCAGCCCGCGTAGTGCAGGATCCGGTCGATCACCCCGGCGGTGAACCCCCAGACCAGGGCGGATTCGACGAGGAACGCGGGGCCGGTGTGGCCGCTGGGGTGACGGGAGGTCGCGCGGTTCGCGGGATCCGTGAGATCCGCCACGGGGACGGTGAAGACCCGGGCGGTCTCGGCGGGGTCCACGGCCCCGACCGGGCTGGGGGCGCGCCACCAGCCGAGGACGGGGGTGACGACGAAGCCGCTGACCGGGATGTAGAGCCGGGGCAGCACGCCGAAGAGCTGGACGCCGGAGGGGTCGAGGCCGGTCTCCTCCCGCGCCTCGCGCAGCGCGGCCCGCAGCAGCCCGCCGTCGGCCGGGTCGCCGTCCTCGGGGTCGAGGGCGCCGCCGGGGAAGGAGGGCTGTCCCGCGTGCGAGCGGAGGGTGCCGGCGCGCTCCATGAGGAGCAGCTCGGGGCCCCGCTCGCCCTCGCCGAAGAGGATGAGCACGGCGGACTGGCGCCCCGCGCCGTCCTCGGGCGGCAGGAAGCGGCTCAGCTGCTCGGGCGCGACCGTGCGCGCGGCCCGCTCGACCGGCGCCAGCCAGTCCGGCAGGCCCGCGCCGCTGACCAGGCCGCCCGTACCGTGGATCTCTTCACCAGTGCGCGTCATAGGCACCCCCGTGGTTCACAACGCGATCGGAGTGTGGGTTCGTTCCCTCACGAGCTCGCGCCCAGCGGCGGAGCCGGGCGGCCGGGGTAGTCCGGGGGCGGGTTGAGCCGCTGGCCCGGGAAGCCGCCCTTCTCGTACTTGAGCAGCTTCTTCGCCTTCTCCGGGTCCGTCTCGCCCTCGCCGTACGCGGGGCAGAGGTGGGTGATCGGGCAGGCGCCGCAGGCGGGCTTGCGGGCGTGGCAGATGCGGCGGCCGTGGAAGATCACCCGGTGCGAGAGCATCGTCCACTCGCTCTTCGGGAAGATCTCGGCGACCTCGGCCTCGATCTTGACCGGGTCCTCCTGCTCGGTCCACTTCCAGCGGCGGGCGAGCCGCATGAAGTGGGTGTCCACGGTGATGCCGGGCACGCCGAAGGCGTTGCCGAGGACGACGAAGGCGGTCTTGCGGCCGACGCCGGGCAGCTTGACCAGGTCCTCCAGGCGGCCGGGGACCTCGCCGCCGAAGTCGTCGCGGAGGGCGACGGCCAGGCCCATGATCGACTTGGTCTTGGCGCGGAAGAAGCCGGTGGGCCGGATCAGCTCCTCGACCTCCTCGGGGACGGCGGCGGCCAGGTCCTCGGGGGTCGGGTACTTCGCGAAGAGCGCCGGGGTGGTCTGGTTGACCCTCAGGTCGGTGGTCTGCGCGGACATGACCGTGGCGACCAGGAGCTCGAAGGGGTTGCGGAAGTCGAGCTCGGGATGGGCGTACGGGTAGACCTCGGCGAGCTCCCGGTTGATCTTCCGGGCCCGCCGCACCATGGCGAGATGCGACTCGGGCTTGGCGCTCGGCTTGGCGGCCTTGGCCGCGGGCTTGGCTACGGGCTTGGCCGCGGCCTTGGCGCTCTTCACCACGGGCTTCCCCGGCTTCCTCGTCCCGGCAGCCGTCGGCTCCGACTTCGTCACGGACCGCTTCCCCGGTGCGCGTTTCGTCGCTTTCGTCTGTTTCGACACGCCGTGTTCGCCCACAGCGGAATTACCTTCGTCCGGCACTCTTCCAGCCCCCTTGGCCTGTGCTCTCACCGGCGAGTTGGACACCCGGCCAGCCTAGGCGTCGCCGCCGACATCCGCCCCGCGCGGTGCCGATCACGACCCAATCGGGCCCCTGACGTACGGAAAGGCCGTCCGGTGAGTCAAACTTGTTGTGATTGATCGCACTGAGGCCGACATAGGAGAGAACTCGTGGACGACGTTCTGCGGCGCGCCCCGCTGTTCGCGGCGCTCGACGACGAGCAGGCCGCCGAGCTGCGCGCCTCGATGAGTGAGGCGACGCTGGCCCGTGGAGACGCGCTGTTCCACGAGGGCGACCCGGGTGACCGGCTCTACGTGGTCACCGAGGGCAAGGTGAAGCTGCACCGCACCTCGCCCGACGGGCGCGAGAACATGCTGGCGGTCCTCGGCCCCGGCGAGCTCATCGGCGAGCTGTCCCTGTTCGACCCGGGCCCGCGCACCGCCACGGCGACCGCGCTCACCGAGGTCAAGCTGCTCGGCCTCGGCCACGGCGACCTCCAGCCCTGGCTGAACGCGCGCCCCGAGGTGGCCAGCGCCCTGCTGCGCGCCGTCGCCCGCCGGCTCCGCAAGACCAACGACCAGATGTCCGACCTGGTCTTCTCCGACGTGCCGGGCCGGGTCGCCCGCGCGCTCCTCGACCTGTCGCGCCGCTTCGGCGTGCAGTCGGAGGAGGGCATCCACGTCGTCCACGACCTCACCCAGGAGGAGCTGGCCCAGCTGGTCGGCGCCTCCCGCGAGACGGTCAACAAGGCGCTCGCCGACTTCGCCCAGCGCGGCTGGCTGCGCCTGGAGGCCCGCGCCGTGATCCTGCTGGACGTCGAGCGCCTCGCGAAGCGCTCGCGCTAGGCACCGCGTACGCGATACGTACGGAAGGGGCCGCCCGGTCGAACCGGGCGGCCCCTTCCGCGTGCCGTACGAGCCGGACGGCCGGCCCTAGCGCTTCGTACCGTCCACGATCAGCGGGTTCGCGTTGCCACCGCCGCAGGGCACCGCGTAGACCGGGTTCTTGGCCGACGCCTCCCGGTACGCGTCGATGCACTGGTTCATCAGGACCTTGTCGGTCAGCGAGTCGTTCAGGATCTTGTTGGCGCGGGCGATGCCCTCGGCCTCGATGCGGCGGCGGTCGGACTCCGCCTTGGCGGTACGGGCGGCCTCCAGCGCCCGCTCGGTCGCCTGCTGCTGCTGGATCTTGCGGTCGATCTGGCCCTGGAGCGCGTTCGACGGCTTCACGTTGCGCAGGTTCACCGTGGTGACGTCGATCCCGCGCGGGGCGAGCCGCTCCTTGATCAGGCCGGCGATCTCCGCGTTGATCTTCTCGCGGTCCGAGGCGTAGCCCTGCTCGCTGGTGTAGCGCGCGAAGACGTTGCGGACGATCTCCCGGCTGTCCGGGTAGACCAGGCGCTGCTGGATGGCGTCCTCGCTGCCGGCCAGCTTGTACAGCTCGACCGCCTTCGAGGGGTGCACCGCCCACTTCACGGTGACCTCCGCGTACATCACGCCGCCCTGCGAGGAACGCACCTCGACCACGTCCTTGTCGGAGAGGTTGAGGTCCACGGGCCGCGTGGAGAAGGTCGTGACGTCGGTGAACGGCGACTTCACGTGCATCCCGGAGGTCATCGGCGTCCCCACCTTGCCGAAGGCGACCGGGACGCCGACCTCGTACGCGCTGATCACGTACGTCATGCTCGCGATCAGCGAGAACAGGCCGGCTATCAGGGCGCCGAGACCACCGAACTTGAGGCCGGACGAGTCGTTGACGCGGCCGATGATGTACAGCACCACCGCGACGATGACCAACAGGACGGCAAAGACGAACACGGGCTTCCCCCCCAGGAGCTTTGACCAGATGTACGCGGAGCGTAAGACACTCCGCCGGGCCGCCCGGTTGCGGGGCCGCCCCGGGACGGCCCGCCCCCTCCCCGGCCGGCCGTCCTCCTCGCCGTCAGACCAGGCCGCGCTCCTTCAGGTAGTCGAGCTGCGCCCGCACCGAGAGCTCGGCGGCCGGCCACAGCGAGCGGTCCACCGCCGCGTACACCTGGGCGACGATCTCGGGGGCCGTGCGGGCCCCGCTCCCGACGGCCGCCTCCACCTGGGCGAGGCGGCTCGCGCGGTGCGCCAGATAGAACTCCAGGGCCCCCTGGGCGTCCTCCAGGACCGGGCCGTGCCCCGGCAGGACGGTGTGCACCCCGTCGTCGACGGTGAGCGAGCGCAGCCGCCGCAGCGAGTCCAGGTACTCCCCCAGCCGCCCGTCGGGGTGCGCCACCATCGTCGTGCCGCGCCCCAGGACGGTGTCGCCGGTGAGGACCGCGCCGTCGGCCGGGAGGTGGAAGGAGAGCGAGTCGGAGGTGTGCCCGGGGGTCGCCACGACCCGCAGTTCGAGCCCGCCGGTGGTGACCACGTCGCCCTCGCCGAGGCCCTCGTCGCCCAGCCGCAGGGCCGGGTCGAGCGCCCGCACCGCGCTGCGGGTCAGCTCGGCGAAGCGCACGGCGCCCTCGGCGTGGTCCGGGTGCCCGTGGGTGAGCAGGGTGAGCCCGACCCGCTTGCCCAGCTTCTCGGCGGTCTCCACGACCCGCCGCAGGTGCCCCTCGTCGAGCGGGCCCGGGTCGATGACGACGGCGAGCCCGGAGTCCGGCTCGGCGACGATCCAGGTGTTGGTGCCGTCCAGGGTCATCGCCGAGGCGTTCGGCGCGAGGACGTTCACCGCGCGGGCGGTCGCCGGGCCGGAGACGACGGCCCCGCGCGGCTGCCCCGGCAGGTCGGCGGCGGAGCTCACGCGGCGCCCCCGGCGGGGATGTGCTTGGTGAACTCGTCATGCCCCGGCCAGCTCAGCACCAGCTCGTCGCCGTCCAGCCGCGCCTGCGCGAGGACCGGCGCCAGGTCCTGCCGCCCGGCCGCCGCGAGGGCCTCGCCCGCCGTGCCGAAGCCCTCCAGGCCGCGCAGGGTCGAGATGGTCGGCGGCATCATCGTCAGCTCGCCCCGGTCGTAGCCCGCCGCCGCCTCGGCCGGGCGGATCCAGACGGTGCGGTCCGCCTCGGTCGACGCGTTGCGCGTGCGCTGGCCGGCCGGGAGGGCGGCCACGAAGAACCAGGTGTCGTAGCGCCGGGGCTCGAACTCGGGCGTGATCCAGCGGGCCCAGGCGCCGAGCAGGTCGGAGCGGAGCACGAGCCCGCGCCGGTCGAGGAAGTCGGCGAAGGACAGCTCGCGCGCGACCAGCGCCGCGCGGTCCGCCTCCCAGGCGTCCCCGGTGGTGTCGCCGACCACGCTGTCCGGGGTCTCCCCGGCGAGCAGCACGCCCGCCTCCTCGTACGTCTCGCGCACGGCGGCGCAGACGACGGCCTGGGCCTGCGCGGGCTCGGCGAGGCCGAGGCGGGCCGCCCACTCCTCGCGGGAGGGCCCGGCCCAGCGCACCGGCTGCTCGTCGCGCGGGTCCACTCCGCCGCCGGGGTACGCGTACGCCCCGCCGGCGAAGGCCATGGAGGCGCGGCGGCGCAGCATGTGGACGGCGGGGCCCTCGGCGCCGTCCTTGAGGAGCAGCACGGTGGCGGCCCGCCTGGGTGTGGCGGGGACCAGCTCACCGGCGGCGAGGGCGCGGATCCGGTCGGGCCATTCCGGTGGGTACCACTGACCATTCGACTGACCATTCGACATGGCCGGATGCTATGCGCAAGCATCGGAATGCACGAGAGCCGATCCTCCGCCTGTGGAAAACCACCTGTGGAGAACCGGCTCTTCGGGCGCCCGCGACCGCGGGCGGGGTGTTACGGGCGGGTCAGTCCTGGACGAGCTCGACCTGGACCTCGACCTCGACCGGCGCGTCGAGCGGGAGCACGGCGACGCCGACGGCGCTGCGCGCGTGCACGCCCTTCTCGCCGAGGACGGCGCCGAGCAGCTCGCTGGCGCCGTTGATGACGCCGGGCTGGCCGGTGAAGTCGGTGGCGGAGGCGACGAAGCCGACGACCTTCACGACGCGCTTGACGCGGTCGAGGTCACCGGCGATCGACTTGACGGCGGCGAGCGCGTTCAGCGCGCAGGTGGCGGCGAGCTCCTTGGCCTCCTCGGCCGTGACCTCGGCGCCGACCTTGCCGGTGACGGGCAGCTCGCCCGCGACCATCGGGAGCTGGCCCGAGGTGTAGACGTAGACGCCCGACTGCACGGCCGGCTGGTACGCGGCCAGCGGCGGCACGACCTCCGGCAGGGTCAGCCCGAGCTCGGCGAGCTTCGCCTCGACGGCCCCGCTCACGACTTGGCCCGCTTCAGGTAGGCCACGAGCTGCTCGGGGTTGTTCGGCCCGGGCACGACCTGGACGAGCTCCCAGCCGTCCTCGCCCCAGGTGTCCAGAATCTGCTTCGTCGCGTGCACCAGCAGCGGCACAGTCGCGTACTCCCACTTGGTCATGAGCCGACTGTAGCCGCTGCCGGGGGCGGGTCCCGCCGAGGCGGTCCCCCGCGGTCGTCTCCGGGCGGCCGTCCCGCCGTCGTCTCCGGGTCGCGTCGGGGTCGGCCTCCGGGTCGGCTCCGGGGCGGCCCTCTGATTGGGCCGGGCCGGCAGTGGTTAGGCTCGAAGGCGTGAGCAGGCTCCAGGTCGTCAGCGGCAAGGGCGGTACCGGTAAGACCACGGTCGCCGCCGCACTCGCGCTCGCCCTCGCGACGGAGGGCAAGCGCACCCTTCTCGTGGAGGTCGAGGGCAGACAGGGCATCGCGCAGATCTTCGAGACGGAGCCGTTGCCGTACGAGGAGCGCAAGATCGCCGTGGCCCCGGGCGGCGGCGAGGTGTTCGCCCTGGCCATCGACGCCGAGCGGGCCCTCCTCGACTACCTCCAGATGTTCTACAAACTGGGCGGCGCGGGCCGGGCCCTGAAGAAGCTGGGCGCGATCGACTTCGCGACGACCATCGCCCCGGGCGTCCGGGACGTGCTGCTGACCGGGAAGGCGTGCGAGGCGGTGCGCCGGCGCGAGAAGCAGGGCGGCTTCGCGTACGACTACGTGGTGATGGACGCCCCGCCGACGGGCCGCATCACCCGCTTCCTCAACGTGAACGACGAGGTGGCCGGTCTCGCCCGGATCGGCCCGATACACAATCAGGCCCAGGCCGTCATGCGCTTCCTGAAGTCCCCGGACACGGCGGTGCACCTGGTGACGCTGCTGGAGGAGATGCCGGTCCAGGAGACCGCGGACGGCATCGCGGAGCTGCGCGCGGCCGAACTGCCGGTGGGCCGCGCCGTCGTGAACATGGTCCGCCCGCACGTCCTGGACGAGGCGGCGGTACGGGCCGCCTCCGGCGACCACCGCGCCGCGATCGCCGCGACCCTGGCGGCGGCGGGTGTCAAGGGCGGCCCGGCGCTGGTCGAGCCGCTGCTGGAGCAGGCCGCGGAGCACGCCCAGCGGGTGGAGCTGGAGCGGGCGCAGCGGGCGGTGCTCGACGGCATCGGGGTGCCGACGTACGAACTGCCCTTCCTGGGCGACGGGGCGGACATCGCCGGCCTCTACCGGCTGGCGAAGGAACTGCGGAGGCAAGGGGTGGGCGCGTGACCGAGGCGCGGAAAGCCGAGCCGCTGAAGGCCGGGGCCCGGAAGGCCGACGCGGACGGGGCCGACACCGACGGGGCCGATGCCCGCGGGACCGACGCCCGCGACGCCGGGAAGCGGCGTCCGGAGCCGGCGGCGAACGGGCTCGACTCGGTGCCCGTCCTGGAGCTCGACCCCCTGATCGACGACCCGGCCACCCGCATCGTCGTGTGCTGCGGCGCGGGCGGGGTCGGCAAGACGACGACGGCGGCGGCGCTCGGCGTGCGGGCGGCGGAGCGCGGCCGGCGGGTCGTGGTGCTGACCATCGACCCGGCGCGCCGGCTGGCCCAGTCGATGGGCATCGACTCGCTGGACAACGTGCCGCGCAAGGTGGAGGGCATCAAGGGCTCCGGCGCGGGCGAGCTGCACGCGATGATGCTCGACATGAAGCGGACCTTCGACGAGATCGTCGAGGCGCACGCGGAAGGCGACCGGGCGCGGGCGATCCTGGAGAACCCCTTCTACCAGTCCCTGTCGGCCGGTTTCGCCGGTACGCAGGAGTACATGGCGATGGAGAAGCTGGGCCAGCTCCGGGCCCGGGACGAGTGGGACCTGATCGTCGTGGACACGCCGCCGTCCCGGTCGGCGCTGGACTTCCTGGACGCGCCGAAGCGGCTGGGCTCCTTCCTGGACGGGAAGTTCATCAAGCTGCTGATGGCTCCGGCGAAGGTCGGCGGCCGGGCCGGGATGAAGTTCCTCAACGTCGGCATGTCGATGATGACGGGGACGCTGGGGAAGCTGCTGGGCGGTCAGTTCCTGAAGGACGTGCAGACCTTCGTGGCCGCGATGGACACGATGTTCGGCGGTTTCCGCACCCGCGCGGACGCCACGTACAAGCTGCTCCAGGCGCCGGGCACGGCCTTCCTCGTGGTGGCGGCGCCCGAGCGGGACGCGCTGCGCGAGGCGGCGTACTTCGTGGAGCGGCTGGCCGCGGAGCGGATGCCGCTGGCGGGTCTCGTCATCAACCGCGTCCACACCAGTGGCGCCGCCGGTCTTTCGGCCGAGCGGGCGCGGGCCGCGGCGGAAAATCTTGACGAGGGGCGCATTGTGGATCAGGGGGGCGGGAAGGCTGCTGGGCGTGGCCCCCGCGCCACCTCCCCCGAGTTGTCAGACCCCGCGCCGGACCCTTCGCCCGACCCGCTGCCCGACCCGCCCGCGGCTCCTGCCGCGGACCTCGCCACCGCCGCCGTATCGCCCATGTCCGAGGCTGCCCCCACAGCCGAAGCGGATGTGGATGTGGACGTAGTTGAAAACGAAGACGTAGACATAGACGTAGATGTCGACGTCCATGTCGATGCCGACGTCGATGTCCAGCAGCTCACCGCTGGACTGCTCCGGCTCCATGCCGAGCGGATGCGGGTGCTCGCGCGTGAACAGCGCACGCGCGATCGCTTCACCGCGCTCCACCCCGAGGTCGCGGTCGCCGAAGTGGCGGCGCTCCCCGGTGATGTGCATGACCTCGCGGGCCTGCGGGCCATCGGCGACCGTCTGGCGACGGGCCGCGTGCCCTCGTAGGCCCCGTCGGGACCTGGCGACCGGTCCGGCGGGACTAGCCCGCCGCCGCGAAGGTCTCGTACGTCGCGTCGTCGTCCATCGCCACGGGCAGCAGGCCCGCTCCCCGCTCGTACTCCGTGCGCGCGGTCTCCAGCAGCCGGCGCCACGAGGTGACGGTCGGCCGCCGGCGCAGCAGGGCGCGGCGCTCGCGCTCCGTCATGCCGCCCCACACGCCGAATTCCACGCGGTTGTCGAGGGCGTCGGCGAGGCATTCGGTCCGCACCGGGCATCCGGTGCACACCGCCTTCGCCCTGTTCTGCGCCGCACCCTGTACGAAAAGTTCATCCGGATCGGTAGTGCGGCAGGCCGCCTGCGCACTCCAGTCAGCTACCCAGCCCATACCGGCGCCGTCCTCTCCCGAATCGAGGCTCCCCCACGGCGGTAGCGGCATATTCACCGCTGCCAGTTGGGACGTTACGGAAGGCGGGCACAGCGCAACACCCCCTTCGGGCCCAATCTTGAATGGTCCGAACGGACTATGCGTGCGCGTCAGATCACCCAGGGGAGTGACCCGAGGACATATTGCCCTTATCGGGCATGGGTCGAATTCAGGCATGAAATCCCCGTGCTTCGGGTACACGGAAATTCACGCCGACGTCACGCACGGGTCTTGATGCGAGACCCCACTGCTGTGACAGTTGTGAGCAGCTTAGGCCAAGGCATATCCCTGTGTCCGGCGAATGCGAACGTCCGCGAACGTCCGCGAACGCTGCCGCACACCGACGCACACCGACGCACGTCCGCGCACATCGCGGTGCGCCGCCGTACGCCGCCCATTCTGGTCCGGCCGGACCGGAGCGCGAGTGACCGAAACGCCTGAGGACCCCTCCGGATGTCACGGTCTGGTACGCGAACGCTCCGAGAGGCCCCTGCTCCTACGGAACGCTCATCACTTCGGATTAGGCTGCCCTCTATGGCAAAGAAGCGCTCGGGCGGAGGTCTGACCGGGACCCAGCAGGCCGCCAAATTCCTCGGTGTCAGCGTGCTCTCCGGAGCCGTGCTGGCAGGCATCGCCCTGCCCGCGGCCGGAGCACTCGGACTGGCCGCCAAGGGCACGGTCGAGGGGTTCGACGAGATCCCGTCCAACCTGAAGACGCCGCCGCTGAGTCAGCGCACTCAGATCCTGGACTCCCAGGGCGGCCACATCGCCACCGTGTACTCGCGGGACCGCAAGGTCGTACCGATCGAGAAGATCTCGCCGTACATGCAGAAGGCGATCGTCGCGATCGAGGACTCGCGTTTCTACGAGCACGGCGCGATCGACCTCAAGGGCGTGCTGCGCGCGATCAACCGCAACGCGCAGTCCGGCGGGGTGGCGCAGGGCGCCTCCACGCTGACCCAGCAGTACGTGAAGAACGTCTTCGTCGAGGAGGCGGGCGACGACCCCGAGAAGGTCGCGCAGGCCACCCAGCAGACCATGGGCCGCAAGGTGCGCGAGCTGAAGTTCGCGATCCAGGTCGAGGAGGAGCTCGGCAAGAAGAAGATCCTGGAGAACTACCTCAACATCACGTTCTTCGGGCAGCAGGCGTACGGCATCGAGGCCGCCTCGCAGCGCTACTTCTCCAAGCCGGCCGCCGACCTGACCCTCGCCGAGTCCGCGATGATGGCCGGCCTCGTGCAGTCGCCGAGCCGCTACGACCCGGTCAACGACATCCAGGAGGCGACCAAGCGGCGCAACATCGTCCTCCAGCGGATGGCCGACGTGAAGGACGTCAGCCAGGCGGAGGCCGACAAGGCGAAGGCCACGCCGATCAAGCTGAAGGTGAAGACGCCGAAGAACGGCTGCATCACCGCCGTCGACGGCGCCGGCTTCTTCTGCGACTACGTCCGCAAGACGATCCTCAACGACCCGGTCTTCGGCAAGACCGCCGAGGAGCGCCAGAAGCTGTGGAACCTGGGTGGCCTGACCATCCGCACCACGCTCGACCCGCGCGCCCAGGCCGCCGCCAACGAGGCCGCCGTCGCCAAGATCGACAAGGACGACAAGGTCGCCGCCTCGGTGGTCCAGGTCCAGCCGAACAGCGGCAAGATCCTGTCGATGGGCCAGTCGCGCCCGTACGGCCTCGACCAGAAGCTGCACCAGACGACGCTGAACCTCGCCGTCGGCAAGAAGATGGGCGGCACCACGTTCGGCTTCCAGGTCGGCTCGACCTTCAAGCCGATCACGGCCGCCGCCGCGCTGGAGAAGGGGCTGAGCCCGGCCCAGTCGTTCGCGACGCCGTGGAAGATCTCGGTGCCGATGAGCTCGTACACCACCTGCAAGGGCGGTCCGTCCGGCGGCGGCAACTGGGACCTGCAGAACGAGCTCCAGTCCGAGGCCGGCAGCTGGGACATGACCAGCGCGCTCGGCAAGTCCATCAACACGTACTTCGCGCAGTTGGAGCAGATGACCGGCCTCTGCGAGACGGTCGAGATGGCGAAGAAGATGGGGTACGAGAAGGAGCTCGGCAAGAGCCTGAAGGAGCTCCCCTCGATCACCCTCGGCGGCCAGGAGGCCACCCCGCTCGACATGGCGGCGGTGTACGCGACGTTCGCCAACCGCGGCACGTACTGCACGCCCATCGCCATCGAGTCGATCACGACGACCACCGGGAAGAAGCTGAAGGTCCCGCAGACCGAGTGCTCGCGGGCGATGACCGAGAAGACCGCCGACAGCATCAACCAGATGCTGAAGGGCGTCGTCGAGGACGGCACGGGCACCCGGGCCGGTCTGAGCGACCGCGACAACGCGGGCAAGACGGGTACGACCAACGACCGCAAGGACGCCTGGTTCGTCGGCTACACCCCGAACCTGTCCACGGCGGTGTGGGTCGGTGACGACGTCGGCGAGAAGACCTCGATGTACGACATCACCATCGGCGGCCAGTACTACGACAAGGTCTGCGGCGGCTGCCTCCCGGGCCCGATCTGGAAGATCGCGATGACCGGGGCGCTCGACGCCTCCGAGACGCCGGGCTTCATCCCGATCAACGTGCCTCGCGGCTCCACAGGCGAGGACAAGGAGAAGGACAAGGGCAAGCAGCGCCCCGGCGACGACAACAAGCCGGGCGGCCAGCGCCCCGGCGGCACCGACCTGCCGGGCGGCATCACGCTCCCCGACGGCCTCATCGGCGGCGGGAACGGGCGCGGTGGCGGTGGTGGCGGTGGCGGTGGCGGGCGCGGCTGATGGATAGCGGCGCTATCCACGCACACGGCACATAGAGAGGGCGCCTCCCGGAAGATCCGGGAGGCGCCCTCTTCGTTCTCCGTCCGCGTCCGCGGATCAGCCCGCGAGGAGCCGCTTCACCACGGCGGCGACCCGGCCGCCCTCGGCCTGGCCGGCCACCTTCGGGTTGACGATCTTCATGACGGCGCCCATGGCCCGCGGCCCCTCGGCACCGGCGCCCTTCGCCTCCGCGACGGCGGCGGCCACGATGGCCTCCAGCTCGGCGTCGGAGAGCTGCTTGGGCAGGTACTCGTCCAGGACCTCGCGCTCGGCCAGCTCACGCGCGGCGGACTCGTCGCGACCACCCTGGGCGAAGGCGTCGGCGGCTTCGCGACGCTTCTTCGCCTCCTTGATGATCACGGTCTGCACCTCGTCGTCGGAGAGCTCGCGCTTGGTCTTGCCCGCGACCTCCTCCTTGTTGATCGCGGCGAGAGTCATCCGCAGGGTCGAGGAGCGCAGCTCGTCGCGTCCCTTGATCGCGGCGGTGAGGTCGTCGTGGAGCTTGGCCTTCAGCGTGGTCATGGGTCCCAGTGTGTCAGGTGCCGTGTCCGGACCGCCCGCTCATTTCCGCCCAGCGGGTCTGCGACGATAAGGGGATGCGCGCACGGTACGGGATCCCCCTGAAGATCACGGCAGGTCTGACGGCGACGGCCGCGGCCGGCATCGTCTACGCGGCGGGCTTCGAAGCCCGCTCCTTCCGGCTCCGCCGGGTGACCGTCCCGGTGCTGCCCCGGGGCATGCGCGACCTGCGGGTCCTCCAGGTCTCCGACATCCACATGGTGAGCGGCCAGAACAAGAAGCGCG
Source organism: Streptomyces sp. NPDC048659 (assembly GCF_040650575.1). NCBI lineage: Bacteria > Bacillati > Actinomycetota > Actinomycetes > Kitasatosporales > Streptomycetaceae > Streptomyces > Streptomyces sp. NPDC048659. The sequence continues at coordinate 203,207 of NZ_JBEZHM010000004.1, forward strand.
GCTGGCTGCAGTCGCTGGCGGGGCTGCGCCCGGACTTCGTCGTGAACACCGGCGACAACCTCTCCGACCCGAACGCGGTGCCCGAGGTGCTGGACGCGCTCGGCCCGCTGATGGAGTTCCCGGGCGTGTACGTCTTCGGCTCCAACGACTACTACGGGCCGCGGCTGCGCAACCCCGCGCTGTACCTGAAGGAGAAGATCCAGGGCAAGCACGGGCTCAACGGCAACCCGCCGGTGGTGGGCGCCGTCCACAACCCCTGGGAGGACCTGCGGGACGCCTTCGACGCGGCGGGCTGGGTGAACCTCACCAACACGCGCGGGCGGCTGAAGCTGCCGGGCCTGGACCTCGCCTTCACCGGCGTCGACGACCCGCACATCAAGCGGGACCGGTACGAGCGGGTGGCGGGCGGCCCCGAGCGGGACGCCGACTTCTCGGTGGGCGTGGTGCACGCGCCGTACCTCAGGTCGCTGGACGCCTTCACGGCGGACGGGTACGAGCTGCTGCTGGCCGGCCACACCCACGGCGGGCAGCTGTGCGTCCCCTTCTACGGAGCCCTGGTCACCAACTGCGACCTGGACACCGACCGGGTCAAGGGCCTCTCCACCCACACGGCGGGCGCCCACACGGCCTACCTGCACGTCTCGGCCGGCTGCGGCACCAACCGCTTCACCCCGGTCCGCTTCGCCTGCCCCCCGGAGGCGACCCTGCTGACCCTGACCTCCCGGGCCTGAGCCGTTCCTCCGGGGCCCGGAGGAACGGATTTCGTCTCTGGGCGCGGGTGGGCTAAAGTAATCGATGTCGCCGCGACGTGAAGAACAAAGCAGCGACATCGGGGTGTAGCGCAGCTTGGCAGCGCGCTTCGTTCGGGACGAAGAGGTCGTGGGTTCAAATCCCGCCACCCCGACAGCCAAGCAGTAGGCCAGAGGGCCCTTACCGATTCGGTGAGGGCCCTCTGGCTTTTGGTGTTGCCGTGGGCCGCCCGTGAGGTCGGCTTCCCCGGGCTGATGAGCCTTCAGGTGATCGCTCTACGATGGGGGGTCGAGGGAAGGGTGGGTCTCTGGTGCTGGTCGCGGACCGATATCGGCTCCATATGTGTGTCGGGCGTGGCGGCATGGGTGAGGTGTGGCAGGCCACCGATGAGGTGCTCGGGCGGGATGTCGCCGTCAAGCTGATGCTCGGGCACGAGCATGATCCCTCGGCTGCCGACCGGTTCCGGATGGAGGCGCAGACCGCCGCTCGGCTCAGTCATCCGCATGTCGTCGGGGTCTTCGACTTCGGGACCTGGGACGGGAAGCTCTATCTGGTGATGGAGCTGGTCCACGGGGACAGTCTCGCCGGGCCCGTGCTGGAGCCCGGGCAGGTCGCCACCGTCGCCGCGCACACCGCCGCCGGGCTCGCCGCCGCGCACCGGCAGGGGGTGGTGCACCGGGACATCAAGCCGGGGAACCTGCTGCGGGACGCCGACGGGACGGTGAAGCTGGCCGACTTCGGCATCGCGCGGTTCGTGGACGATCCCTCCGCCGCGCTCACCACCACCGGGCAGATCGTCGGCACCGGGCTCTACCTCGCGCCCGAGCGCGCCCTGGGGCAGCCCGCCTCGCCCGCCTCCGACGTGTACTCGCTCGGCTGCGTGCTCTACCAACTGCTCACCGGGCAGCCGCCGTTCCGCGGCGACACCGCCACCGCCCTGCTCTACCAGCACATCGACACGCCGCCCGCGCCGCCGCGCCAGGTCGGCGTCGCCATGCCGGCCGCCTTCGAGTCGTTCCTGCTGTCGATGCTGGCCAAGCGGCCCGAGGAGCGGCCGGCGGCGCAGGCCATCGCCGAGTGGTTCTCCGCCGGGTCCTGGCGGGACCAGCCGCTGCCGCTGCCCCCGCCGAGCCCCGCGCCCGCCCCGGCGCCGGTCGCCCCGCCCGCCCCCGCCGCACCGCCGCGCGCCCGCCGGGCGCAGCCGCCGGCCGAGAACCCGCTCGCCGCCATCTCCCGGCGCCGTCCCCGTAGGACCGCCGCCGTCGCCGGGGCCATCGCCTTCGTCGTCTTTTTGTTGATCGGGATGGCTTGGGTCAGTTAGGCGGTTGGTTAGTTCGTTTGTTTGTTTTAGTACGTTCTTGGGGGCATTACGTGGCCTTCCGGGTGGTCCGGGGCCAGCAGCAGGCAGCGCGGGACTCCCGGGCCCGGGGTCGCCCTGACCGTGACCGGTGTCGGCGGGTCGGTCGGCAGCTCGATGTCGACCGCCACCGGGCGGTCGTCCCGGGACGTGGCGCGGCCCGTCTCCTTGCCGTCGACCAGGACCTCGACCACCGGGGTGTGACCGGTCTGGACGGTGGCGCTGACCGAATGGCCCCGGTAGTCGATGTGGAAGTGGTGCCGTGCTTTCATGACGTCGCCTCCGTCGCCCCCGCCCGCGGACACCTGGCCACCCCTCCGTTCCAGCGTAGGGCGGCCCCGCGCGGAGCGCGTCAGCTGACGAACCAGGCCAGGCAGCCGAGGAGGACCAGCGCCGCGCAGACCCCCAGGTTCACCTTCCGGTACTGGAGGAACACCGCCGCGAACTCGCGGATCGTCGCGCTCGGCCAGAAGTACGCGGCCGTCGGCGAGCCCACCACCTGCCCGTTCACCCCCGCCTTGCGGGCCATGAGCGCCGCCCGGAAGGCGTGGAAGTTGTTCGTCACGATCACGCACTCCGCGCCCGGCCGGTCCGCCTCCATCAGCGTCTTGCTGAAGAGCATGTTCTCCTCGGTCGTGCGCGAGCGGTCCTCGCGCACCACCCGGTCCGCCGGGAAGCCCCGCTCCACCAGGTAGTCCGCCATCGCGTGCGACTCCGGAAGCGCCTCGTCCGGGCCCTGCCCGCCGGAGGTGATCAGCACCGGCGTCCGGTCCACCTCGCGCCGCGCGGCCAGCGTCTCGTACACCTCGCGGCCCCGGTCGAGGCGGCTGGCGAGCAGCGGGGACACCCGCCGGCCGCCGATCAGGCCCGAGCCGAGCACCACCACGTAGTCGGCGTCCCTGCGGACGCGCATCCTGCCGTACAGGAAGGCGTAGCCGACGAAGCAGAGGAAGAGGAACGACACGTATCCGAGGACCATCAGGAGCGTGCCCGCGATGATGCCCAGCGGCTTCGAGTGGGTGACCACCGCCGTGACCATCAGGAGGATCACGCCGTAGATCCCCAGGCCCGCGAGGAGCGACAGCAGGTTCGCCGGGCGGCGGCCCTCCTTGCGGACCATCTTCACGCCGTTCGCGCACAGCAGCCCGGCCAGCACCAGCGGGCCCAGCGCCAGCACGAGCAGCAGCAGGACCATCACCGTCTCGGCGACCCCGGGCGGGGCGTCCTCCAGGCCCGCCAGCAGGCCCAGGCCGAAGAACGTGACGGCAAGGCCCAGATACACCGCGTTGCCGAAGCGGCGCCGGTCGCGCAGCACCCCCACCCCGAACAGCAGCAGGAACACGGCGGATACGACGTAGGCGAACATGTCGTTCATCGTAGACAGGCGCGGGGGCGTCCCCCGTCCTTCTTCGATCCTGTGCCATCTCTCAAGGCTCCGCCGCCAGGCCGTGCAGGCCGCGCCTCGCGCCCTCCTCGTACGCCCGGCGCAACTCGCCGTCCGAGAGGTGGTCGCGCAGGGCCGACTCGCTGCGTTCCCGCGACGGCGCGCAGAAGCGCGCGGGGCGGTAGCCGTCCTCGAAGGCCGAGGAGCGCAGCAGGTCCACCGCGCCCAGCAGGCGCGCCGCCGCGGTGGGGCGACCGCGCAGGATCCGCATCCGGGCCAGCAGCTCCGCCGCGCAAGCCGCCCCGGAGACGTCGCCGAGCCGCAGGTGCTCCCGCAGGGCCCGGCTCGCGAGTTCGGCGGCCCGGCCCGGCTCCCCGTCCCAGAAATGCAGCTCCGCGCGGGCGTACTGCGCCCACGCGTCGGCCCACACGTCCCGCCCACCCCAACTGCGTACGGCGGCCCGGTCCAGGGCCTCCTGCGCCGCCTCCGGGTCCACCCGGACCAGCGCCAGGGCCAGCGCCGTCCGGCACAGCTGCCGAGTCGGGCCGAGGTCCGGGTACTCGGCGAGCGCCTCCAGGGCGTCGCGGAACTCGGCCGCCGCCGCCTCCACCCGCCCCTGGTACAGGGCGGTGGCCCCGCGCAGGTGCGCCAGCAGCACCAGGCACCTGTCGTCGCCCTCCCGTACGGCCGCCGCCCACGACTGCACCAGCAGCGGATCGGCGTCCTCCGGGCGCCCCGACTCCAGCTCCAGATAGGCGGCGAGCCACAGCGCGCGGGCGGGCACCGGGCCCGGGTGCAGGGACAGCGCGTGCCGCAGCCGGGAGCGGCCCTCGGTAACCCGGCCGCAGGCCACCCACAGGAACCACAGGGCCACCGCGATGTCCACCGCCGTCTCCGCCTCGGCGGCCGGGGAGAGCGGCGCCGTCGTCGGATCCATGGCGGCGGCCAGGTCGGGGAGTTCGAGCAGGGCGAGCGCGCGGGCGTCGAGCTGCCGGCCGCCCTGCCACCAGTCGGCGGCCCGCCGCGCCAGCCTCAGGCACCAGCGGCGGTGGCGCAGCACGACGGCCCAGCGTTCGCCGCGCTCGGTGAGCCGCCGGGCGCCCACCGCGCGCATCGGCGGCGGCATCCAGTAGCGGTCCTCGCCCGGGTCGCCGTCGTCCACGGGGAGCAGGGCGAGCGGGGCGAGCCGGTCCAGGACGTCGAGGACCACGCCGGCCGGGAGCGTCCCGGAGGCGCACACCTCGCGGACGGCCTCCCGGCCGAAGGAGCCCTCGAAGACGGAAAGCCGCTCCCATAGGAGGCGTTCCGGGGCCTCGCAGCGCTCGTAGCCGCGTTCGGCGGCCTCCAGGGCCGACGCCGCGGCGGGGGCGGGAGTGGGGGCGGGGGCGGGGTCCGAGCCGGGCCCGGAGTCGGGGGCGGGGTCGGGGGTGGTGCCTGGGCGCTCCCCGCGCGGGGGTGCGGTTTCCGTCCGGACGGCGTACGCGTACGGGGTCGCCGCCTCCGTCCCCGTCCCCGCCTCCGTCCCCGGGCGGGCCGGGCCCGGGGGTACGGGCAGGACCGTCTCCCCGGGCAGCCGCAGCGCGCGCGGCGACGTGACCAGGACCGTGAGTCCGGGGGCGAAGGCGGGGGCCTCCCGCAGCAGGCCCGCCACCAGGGCCGTGCCGCCGCGTCCCAGGCGCTCCCAGCCGTCCAGGACGAGGACCCGGGGCGCTCCCGGGGCTGCGAGCCTGTGGCGCAGCAGGCGGGCCAGGGCGGGGAGGTTCTCGCGGGTCAGCAGGTCGGCCGGTTCCCACAGGGCCTCGGCGCCCTCGCGGCGCAGCGCCTCGCGCAGCAGCCGGGTCTTGAGCGGGCCCGGCGGCCCGGTCAGCGTCAGCAGGCGCACGCCGTCGCGCAAGCCGCTCCGCAGGGCCGCCAGTTCGTGCTCCCGGCCCCTCAACGTCCGCCCCGTCTCCGCCATCCGCCCGTACCGCCCCGTCGCCGTGTCCGCTGCCTTCAAGACTGCCTTCAAGCCTGTCTTCAAGCTGTCTTCAGGCCGGTGTTCAAGCCTGTCTTCAAGCTGTCTTCAGGCCGGTGTTCAAGCCTGTCTTCATGACGGGGAGCCGCGGCTGCGGCTTGAATGCATATGCCCCGGGAGAAAATCCTGGAGGTCAGGAGCAAACCGGCCAAGCCATTGCCGTGAATCGGCCAAGGAGACTCATGCCAACCGGGGAATCCGTCCTGGGCGAGGCGGATCTGGCGCTGATCCACGCGTTGCAGGTCGTCCCGCGCGCCAGTTGGACCCAGCTCTCGGCCGTCCTCGGCGCCGGTCCCGACACCCTCGCGCGGCGGTGGGAGCACCTGACGGCGGGCGGCTACGCCTGGGCCGGCTTCCTCGTCCGGCACCCCGGCGCGCAGGCGCCGCTGTACGCGTGGGTGGAGGTGGACTGCGCCGCCGGGCGCTCCGGGGAGACCGCGATCGAGCTGAGCCGCGACCCGTACACGATGGGCGTGCACGAGGTGACCGGGGACACCGATCTGGTGCTGCTCGTACTCTGCCCCGATCTGGCGGCGCTCGACGCCTATCTGTCGCTGCGGGTGCAGCGGCTGCCGGGTGTGACGCGCTCGCGGACCCAGGTGGTGACCGGGGTGCACAGCGCGCGGAACCTGTGGCGCCTCGACCAGTTGACTCCGCGCCAGGTCCGGGAGCTGACCGGCGCCGCGTCGGTGCCCAAGCAGGGCGACGCGGCGGCTCATCGGCGCCGGTCGCGGGGGCTCACCGACCTGGACGAGGCCCTGGTCCTGGAGCTGGCCGGGGACTGCCGGCGCAGTTCGGCGGAGCTGGCGCGGATCTGCGGGGCGAGCGAGTCGACCGTACGGCGCCGGCTGGACGCCCTGGCGGGCGGGGACGTCCTGGTCCACCACTGCGAGCCGGCGCCGCGCTTCTCGGGGCGGCCGGTGTGGGCGCTGATCCGGGCGGACGTGCCGGCGCTCGCGATGGCCGCGACGGCGGCGGCGACGGCCCGGCTGCGGCAGACCCGGCTGGTGACCTCGGTGACCGGCGGGCACAACCTGGCCGTCGGCGCCTGGCTGCGCTCGGTCGGCGAGCTGCGCGAGGTCACGATGGCGATGGAGCGGGCGGCGCCCTCGCTGCGGATCACCGGCACCACGCTGAGCCTGCGGACGCACAAGACGGGGGCGCAGGTGCTGGGGCCGGACGGGCGGCGGCTGCACCATGTGCGTCCGGATCTGCGGACACAGCTCTGGCAGGACCGTTTCGCTTGAAGGGGCGCGGAGTGGGGCGCGGGGCCGGGCGAGGGGCAGAGCCCGGGGCGCCGGGCCCTTCCGTCCCGTGTGGGCCGGAGTGAGAATGGCGGCATGGAATTCGCCGTGTTCGTGACGCTGCCCGGGCTCGTGATCCTGCTGACCGCGGTCGCGTTCGGCGATCAGATCCTGCGCGCCACCGGGCGCGGGCGGCGGTCGGGGCAGATCTCCTCGACCGGCTTCGAGCAGCTGCACGCCACCTTCTCGCAGGGCAAGCAGAACGAGCTCAAGGAGCGGCAGAGCGCCCTCGTGATGCGGGACGACGAGGAGGACGGCGCCCCGCCGCACCGCACCACGGTGGATCTGGCGGGCGGGCGCGCCGTCATCCGGATGCCGTCCGCGACGGCCCCGGCTACGCCGCCTGCCGCGCCTACCGCGCCTTTGACGCCTTGATCGAGTACATCAGCGGGATGCGGGGATGGTCGGCGGCGAAGCGGTAGTAGCCGTCGTCGTGCCGGGTGAGCGACTGGAAGCGCGAGAAGAGCGTCATCTCGTGCTCGTGCAGGAACTCGATGCGCAGCCCCGCCTTCGCGAGGGCCGTGACGACCTCGCCGACCGGGTGCACCCATTCCACGCTGCGGTTGTTGGCGGTGGCGGCTTCCAGGTCCGCGTACGTGCCGGAGGAGGAGTCCACCCACGGTTCGCGCACGAAGTAGTCGTGGACGAGCCGGGTCGCGGTCTCGTCGTCGAAGGAGTCCGCCATCGGGTGGAACTCGGCGACGTACAGGAAGCCGCCCGGCGCGACCAGTGAGGCGGCCGTCTCGGCCCAGCGGTCCAGGTCCGGCATCCAGCACAGCGCGCCGCCGCCGGTGTAGACGATGTCGTACGAGGAGTCCGGCACCGCCTCGGCGGCGTCGTAGGTGTCGGCGGCGACGAAGGCGGCCCGGTCCGGGCCGAGGCCCAGGTCGGCGGCGAGCGTGCGGGCGGCCTCGACGGCCGGCTCGGAGAAGTCCAGGCCCACGACGCGGGAGGCGCCGTGCCGGGCCCAGGACAGGGTGTCCAGGCCGATGTGGCACTGGAGGTGCAGCAGGGAGCGGCCGGTCACGTCGCCGACCTCGGCGACCTCGAAGTCGCGCAGGGCGTCCTTCCCGGCGCGGAAGTCGTCGAGTCCGTAGTAGTCGCTGGCCATGTGGATCGGGACGCGTTCGTCCCACATGGCGCGGTTGGCCGCGTACCAGTCGTCCGGGGTCGGTTCGTACATGCCCGGAGGTTATCCACAGGCTGAGGGCACGGCGAACGAATTGTCGGCGGACCGGAGCATCATGGCTGCATGACCGAGAGCGAGGAGACCAAGGTGACGGAGAGCACGGCCGGCGGGACCGCGAGCGAGGACGCCCCGGGCTGGGAGCGGCGGTTCCGGGCGCCCCGGGTCTCGCTGCCCGAGTGGGCCGAGGAGGCCCCGGACCGTTCGCTGTTCGTGTCGAACGCGACGGGGACGTACGAGCTGTACGCCTGGGACCGGGCGGACGGCGGGCAGCGGCAGGTCACCGACCGGCCGAACGGGACGACGGACGGCACGCTCTCGCCCGACGGACAGTGGATCTGGTGGTTCGCGGACACCGACGGCGACGAGTTCGGCGTGTGGCTGCGCCAGCCCTTCGGCGGGGGCGCGGACGAGCCCGCCGTGCCGGGCCTGGAGCCCTCCTATCCGGCGGGCCTCGCCATCGGCCGGGACGGCACGGTCGTGGTGGGCCGCTCCACCGACGAGGACGGCTCGACCGTCCACCTGCTGCGGCCGGGCGCGCCGGAGCCGGTGGAGATCTACCGGCACCGCGAGTCGGCCGGTGTCGGGGACCTCTCGCACGACGGCTCGCTGATCGCCGTCGAGCACACCGAGCACGGCGACTCCATGCACTCCTCCGTCCGGATCCTGCGGGCGGCCGACGGCTCGGTGGCGGCCGAGCTCGACGACACCAAGGGCGGCACGGAGGAGCTGGGGCTGAGCGTCCTCGGCTTCGCCCCCGTCGACGGCGACACCCGGCTGCTCGTCGGGCACCAGCGGCGCGGGCGCTGGGAGCCGATGCTGTGGGACGTGGCGACGGGCACCGAGACCGACCTGCGGCTCGACCTGCCGGGTGACGTGTCGGCCGAGTGGTATCCGGACGGCTCGGGGCTGCTCGTGGTGCACGGCTTCGAGGCCCGCAGCGAGCTGTGGCGGTACGAGATCGGCACCGGCGCCCTGGTCCGGGTGGAGACCCCGCCGGGCACGGTGTCGAGCGCGACGGCCCGCCCGGACGGCTCGGTGGAGTATCTCTGGTCCTCGGCCGCCCGGCCGCCCGTGGTGCGCTCCACGGACGGCTCGGTGGTGCTCGACCCGCCCGGCCCGAAGGCGCCGCCGTCGGTGCCGGTGGAGGACGTGTGGGTGGACGGGCCCGGCGGACGGGTGCACGCGCTCGTGCAGCGCCCGGCGGAGGGCGAGGGCCCGTTCCCGACGGTCTTCGAGGTGCACGGCGGCCCGACCTGGCACGACAGCGACGCCTTCGCCTCCGGCCCGGCGGCGTGGGTGGACCACGGCTACGCGGTGGTCCGGGTCAACTACCGGGGCTCGACGGGCTACGGCCGGGAGTGGACCGACGCGCTCAAGCACCGGGTGGGTCTGATCGAGCTGGAGGACATCGGCGCGGTCCGGGAGTGGGCGGTGGCGAGCGGGCTGGCCGACCCGGAGCGGCTGGTGCTGTCCGGCGGCTCCTGGGGCGGCTATCTGACCCTGCTCGGCCTCGGCACCCAGCCGGAGGCGTGGGCGGTGGGGCTCGCCGCCGTGCCCGTCGCCGACTACGTGGCGGCGTACGAGGACGAGATGGAGGCCCTGAAGGCGCTGGACCGCACGCTGCTCGGCGGCTCGCCCGAGGAGGTGCCGGAGCGGTTCGCCGCCTCCTCGCCGCTCACCTACGTGGACGCGGTGAAGGCGCCGGTGCACATCACGGCCGGGGTCAACGACCCGCGCTGCCCGATCCGGCAGATCGACAACTACGTGGACCGGCTCGCCGCCCGGGGCGCGGTGCACGACGTGTACCGGTACGACGCGGGGCACGGCTCGCTGGTCGTGGAGGAGCGGATCAAGCAGGTCGCCCTGGACCTGGCCTTCGCGGCCCGGCACCTGGGGACCCGGGCGAAGGAGGACTGAGGCCGCTTGCGTACGGTGGGGGTGTGTACCGGTTCCTGAGAACGCCCCGCTGGTGGGGGATCAACGTCTTCGTCCTGCTGGCGATCCCGTTCTGCGTGTTCATGGGGACCTGGCAGCTCGGCAAGTTCGAGGACCGCGTCGACTCCCACCGGGAGGCCGAGCGGCGCCCCGACCCGGCGACCCAGCGCACCGAGCCGCTGGCCTCGCTGCTCCCCGTCGACAAGGAGACCTCGGGCCGGGTGGCCGAGGCCAGCGGGCGGTACGGGGAGCAGTTCCTGGTCCCGGACCGGACGCTGGACGGGCGCTCCGGCGCGTACGTCCTCACCCTCCTGAAGACGGACGGCGGCACGGTGCTGCCGGTGGTCCGGGGGTGGCTGCCCACGGGCGCCGCGGCCCCGGCCCCGCCGTCCGGCGAGGTCACCGTCTCGGGCGCGCTCCAGGCGTCGGAGAATCCGGGCACCAAGGGCGTGAACACGGCGGGCGGGCTGCCGGCCGGGCAGCTCGGCATGATCAGTGCCGCCGCGCTGGTCAACGTGGTCCCGGACGAGGTCTACGACGCGTGGATCACGCTCGTGGACTCGCCCGCCGGGCTCGTCCCGGTGCCCGCCTCGGCCGCGGCCGGGACGAGCCTGGACATGAAGGCGTTCCAGAACCTGGGCTACACGGCCGAGTGGTTCGTCTTCGCCGGCTTCGTGCTCTTCATGTGGTTCCGGCTGGTCCGCCGCGAGGCCGAGGCCAGCCGGGACGCCGCCCTCGGGCTGTAGCCGCCCTCGGGCCGTACGGCCTCGGGCTGCGGCCGGGCTCGGGCTGCGGCCGGCCTCGGGCTATTGCCGGCGCACCCCGGACCGGCCGCGCGCCGGGGTCCCGGTGCCTCAGGAGGCGTCCAGGACTCCGGTGCGGTAGATCGTGCCCGCGCAGGCGTGCGGGATGACCGCCTCGGCGGCCGGGCCGCCCGCCTCCGCCGTGTGCGTCACGGAGACGCTGCCCTCGGCCGGGGTGCCGTCGGTCGCCAGCTGGGTGCTCGCCGGGTTGCCCGTCGTGCCCGTGCCCGCCGAGCCGCCGGAGCCGCCGGTGGGGCTGGTCCCGCCACCGCCGCCGGGTGTGGCCGTCGGGGTGGGCGTCGGCTCCGGGCCCGTGGTGGGACAGGTCTCGCTCGGCACCCAGGCGAAGCGCACCTCGTACGCGTTCGACGGGGACAGCACCAGCGTCGGCGACTCCTGCCCGGGGTCGGGCAGGCCCCGCGCGGGGTCGCCGAAGGTGTGCTGGACGACGGCGATCTTCGCCGAGTCGGCCGCGCCGCGCGCCTGGAAGCCGATCCGTCCCGGGCCGCCGACCGTGCAGTCACTGCCGGAGACGTTGGAGACGCGGAAGCTGCCGTAGACCTTGCCCTCGGTGTCCGGGGCGCCCGCCTGCACGGAGCTGACGCTGAGCTGGCCGGCCTCGCAGAGCGGCGAGGAGGGCACCGGCGGGCTGGTCGGGGTGCCGGCGTCGCCGCCGGAGCCGACGCCGCCGGAGCCGGGCACCGGGATGCTGGGCCTGCCCGCTCCCCCGGTGCCGCTCTCGGCCTCGGCCTCGGCGCCGGGGGCCGGGGTGCGGCTGCGCTGCCCGCCCTCGACGCCGGTCTCGGTGCCGGTGCCGCCCTGGGCCTGCTGGCCGTGGCCCGCGTTGACCGCCTTGTCGGCGCTGACGCCGCCCGAGGAGGCCACGTGCACGAGCGCCGGGACGGCCGTGCCGACGAGGACGACGGCGGCGGCCATGCCGACGACGGCCTGCCGCCTGCGGGCCCGGCGCGCGGGCACGGCCCGGCGCAGGTGCTCCAGGGTGCCCTCGGAGGGTTCGAGCCCGGACACCGCGCCCTGGAGCAGCCGCCGCAGCGCCGGCTCGTCGTCGTGGTCGGCGGGTTCCGGCGGTTCGTTCAGCATTCCGCGTCCGCCCAGGTCGTTCCGGTCGTCGTGCTCGGGGCGCGTCCCGCCGCCTGACGGGCCGCTCATGCGTTCGCCTCCATCGCCACGCGCAGCGCCGCGATGCCGCGCGAGCCGTACGCCTTCACCGAGCCCAGGGAGATCCCGAGCGTCTCGGCCACCTGTGCCTCGGTCATGTCCGCGAAGTAGCGCAGCACCAGGACCTCGCGCTGGCGCCGCTGGAGGCCGCGCATCGCCTTGATCAGCGCGTCCCGCTCCAGCTGGTCGTAGGCGCCCTCCTCGGCGCTCGCCATGTCGGGCATCGGCTTCGAGAGCAGCTTCAGCCCGAGGATGCGGCGGCGCAGCGCGGAGCGCGAGAGGTTGACGACGGTCTGGCGCAGGTAGGCCAGGGTCTTCTCGGGGTCGCGCACCCGGCCGCGGGCCGAGTGGACCCGGATGAACGCCTCCTGCACGACGTCCTCGCAGGAGGCGGTGTCGTCGAGGAGCAGCGCGGCCAGCCCGAGCAGCGAGCGGTAGTGCGCCCGGTAGGTCTCGGTGAGGTGGTCGACGGTCGTGCCGGCGGCGATCGCGTCGTCGGCGCCCTCGCGGGGCGCCGGGATGCCGTTCACGGTCGGTCGGGTTCTGATGGGCATCGGGGCGATCACCGGCATGCCGCCGGCCGGGCGCTGCCGCCGGAGCGGGCGCGCCACGGTGCCGCGCAGCGGGATGACCGCAGCGATGTCGAGTACCTCTGCCACGCCTGTTGGACACGCCGACCCCGGTCAGGGTTGTACGCGTACGGCACCGTTTTTGACGGTGCGTCGTTCGTCCTCATGCGTACCCGTTCTCCCCCGATGCCCCGCTTTCGCGGTGTGCTTCGCGCTGTCCGGACGGCCACAAAGTGAATGGGTGCACGCGAAGACGCCGCCTGCCCGACCGCCGGTTGCGGAGGGGAGGGAACAGCATCGTCGTCCAGGACATCTGACCTGTTCAAGAGGCATTCGAAGCCTATTTGCTCACAGGAGCTTCACAGATCCTACAAAGTCGAGCGGAGTCGCGGCGCCGAATTCCGGACACCCGGGACTCAGTCGGCGATGATCGACTCGGCGATCTGGAGGGCGTTCAGAGCCGCTCCCTTGCGCAGGTTGTCGGCGCACACGAAGAGCTCCAGGGCCCGCTCGTCGTCGAGCGAGCGCCGCACCCGGCCGGCCCAGGCCGGATCGGTGCCCACGACGTCCGCCGGGGTGGGGAAGTCGCCGCTGGCGGGATCGTCGTACAGCACCACGCCGGGCGCGGTGGCCAGGATCTCGTGGGCGCGGGGCACGGTGACGGGCCGTTCGAAGCGGGCGTGCACCGAGACGGCGTGCCCGGCGACGACGGGGACCCGGACGCAGGTGGCGGCGACGGGCAGCGCGGGCAGGCCCAGGACCTTGCGGGTCTCCTCGCGGACGGCGAGCTCCTCGGAGGACCAGCCGTCGGCGGCGGGGCTCCCGGACCAGGGCAGCACGTTGAGCGCGACGGGGCCGGGGAAGGGGCCGGTGCGCTCGCCGACGGCCCGGCGCACGTCCCCGGGCTGGACGCCCAGTTCGCCGCCGGTGACCAGGGCGAGCTGTTCGCGGAGCGCGGCGGTGCCCGCCCGGCCGGCGCCGCTGGCGGCCTGCTGGACGGTGACGACCAGCTCGGCCAGGCCGAACTCGGCGTGCAGGGCGCCCACGGCGGCGATCAGCGCCAGGGTGGAGCAGCCGGGGCTGGCGACGATGCCGCGCGGCCGGATCCGGGCCGTGTGCGGGTTGATCTCGGGGACCACCAGCGGCACGTCCGGGTCGGCCCGGAAGGCGGCGGAGGTGTCCACGACGACCGCGCCCTTGGCGGCGGCGATCGGCGCCCAGCGGGCGGCGATCTCGTCGGGTACGAGGAAGAGGGCGAGGTCGACGCCTTCCAGCGCCTCTTCGCTCAGCGCGAGGACCCGGGTCTCCTCCCCCCGCACGGCCAGCGCGCGGCCGGCCGAGCGGGGGGAGGCGAGCAGGCGTATCTCGCCCCAGACGTCCGCGTGGTGCGTGAGCAGCCGGCGCAGCACGGCGCCCACGGCCCCGGTCGCCACGACGGCGAGCGTCGGTTCCCCGCGCATCCGCAGACGTCCGGTGGTCAGCGGCCGGTGCCGCCGTAGACGACGGCCTCGTCCGAGTCGCTGTCCAGGCCGAAGGCGGAGTGGACGGCGCGCACGGCCTCGTTGACGTCGTCGGCGCGGGTGACGACCGAGATGCGGATCTCGGAGGTGGAGATCAGCTCGATGTTCACCCCCGCGTCGGACAGCGCCTTGAAGAAGTCCGCGGTGACCCCGGGATTGGTCTTCATGCCGGCGCCGACGAGGGAGATCTTGCCGATCTGGTCGTCGTAGCGGAGCGAGTCGAAGCCGATGACGGGCTTCGTCTTCTCCAGGGCGTCGATGGCCTTGCGGCCCTCGGCCTTGGGGAGCGTGAAGGAGATGTCCGTGAGGCCCGTGGAGGCCGCGGACACGTTCTGCACGATCATGTCGATGTTGATCTCGGCGTCCGCGACGGCCCGGAAGATCGCGGCGGCCTCGCCCGGCTTGTCCGGGACGCCGACGACGGTGATCTTCGCCTCGGAGGTGTCGTGGGCGACACCGGAGATGATGGCCTGCTCCACCTGCTCGGCTCCTTGCTCGACGGGTCGTGCGTTGCTGACCCAGGTGCCCTGCAGTCCGGAGAAGGACGAGCGGACGTGGATCGGGATGTTGTAGCGGCGCGCGTATTCGACGCAGCGGTGCAGCAGCACCTTGGAGCCCGACGCGGCGAGCTCCAGCATGTCCTCGAAGGAGATCCAGTCGATCTTCTTCGCCTTCTTCACCACGCGCGGGTCGGCGGTGAAGACGCCGTCGACGTCGGTGTAGATCTCGCAGACCTCGGCGTCGAGCGCGGCGGCCAGGGCGACGGCGGTCGTGTCCGAGCCGCCGCGGCCCAGGGTGGTGATGTCCTTCTTGTCGGCGGACACGCCCTGGAAGCCGGCGACGATGGCGATGTTGCCCTCGTCCAGCGCGGTGCGGATGCGGCCCGGCGTGACATCGATGATGCGCGCTTTGTTGTGGACCGAGTCGGTGATGACACCGGCCTGGCTGCCCGTGAACGACTGGGCCTCGTGGCCCAGGTTTTTGATCGCCATGGCCAGCAGGGCCATGGAGATCCGCTCTCCGGCGGTCAGCAGCATGTCGAACTCACGGCCGGCCGGCATCGGGGATACCTGCTCGGCGAGATCGATCAACTCGTCCGTCGTGTCGCCCATCGCGGAGACCACGACCACCACCTGGTGGCCGTTCTTCTTGGCTTCCACGATTCGCTTGGCGACGCGCTTGATGCCCTCGGCATCGGCAACGGAGGAGCCTCCGTACTTCTGCACGACAAGGCCCACGTGCGCTCCTCGCTCAGTCCTCGCCGCAGCACGCGCTGCGGTCGGCTCAGTCTAACGAGGGACCGGGAAACGCCGACCTGATATCGCATGGTGAGACAGGCTGCTCAGAAGGTGATCATCCAGGTCCGAGGGGCGCCGGACGCCGCCGCCCGCCCGGTCCCGCGCCCCCACGACCGCCCCGCCCGGCCCTATATCGGCTGGCAACACGCCCGACACAATCGTTCCGCCATACGAGACGACAACGGTGTGACCTGGACACATGCCCGCCCGGCTGTCACTCTCCCGCCATGCGCACTCGCTCCGCCGCCATAGCCGCGGCCTCCGTCCTCTCCGCCGTCGCAGCCCTGGCCGCGTCCGGCTGCGCGCCCCAGGAGACGACCGGCAGCGCCTCGGGCACGTCCCCCGCAACGGCCTCCGCCGGCGGCGCGGCCGGCGGGTCCTGCGCCCCCGCCGCGCTCGCCACCAAGGCCAAGGGGAAGCTCACCGTAGGCACCGACACGCCCGCGTACGCCCCCTGGTTCCAGGACGACGACCCGGCCAACGGCAAGGGCTACGAGTCCGCCGTCGCGTACGCCGTGGCGAAGCGGCTCGGCTTCGCCCAGGGCGACGTCGTCTGGCAGAAGGTCGCCTTCAACAACGCCTTCGCCCCCGGCGCCAAGACCTTCGACTTCGACGTCAACCAGGTGTCGATCAACGAGGACCGCCGCAAGGCCGTGGACCTCTCCTCCGGGTACTACGACGTCCGCCAGGCGATCATCGCGCTGAAGGACTCCAAGGCGGCCAAGGCGACGAGCCTCGCCGACCTCAAGGGCGCCAAGCTCGGCGCGCAGGTCGGCACCACCAGCCTCGACGTCGTCAACGACCTCATCAAGCCGGACCAGCAGCCGTCCGTCTTCCAGAAGAACGACCTCGCCAAGGCCGCGCTCAAGAACGGCCAGGTCGACGCGATCGTCGTGGACCTGCCCACCGCGTTCTACATCACCGGCGCCGAGGTCACCGAGGCCAAGGTCGTCGGCCAGTTCGAGACCCCCGCCGGCGCCGCCAAGGAGCAGTTCGGCCTCGTCCTCGACAAGGACAGCGCGCTGACCTCCTGCGTCTCCAAGGCCGTCGACGCGCTCCGCGCGGACGGCACCCTGGCCGCCATCGAGAAGCAGTGGCTGTCCGACGCCGCGGGCGCCCCGGTGCTGAAGTGACCACCCTGGAGAAGCCGGGCAAGGCCGGGGAGGACTCCCCCGGCCACATGTACCGGCCGTCGCAGCGGCGGATCGAGCGCGAGCGCTACAAGCGCACCCGCACCCGCCGCGCGACGGCGATCGCCACCCTCAGCTCCGCCGCCACCCTGACGGTGCTCTTCTTCGTGATCACCGGCTCCCCCGGCTGGCCGCGCACGAAGGAGACCTTCTTCAACCCGGAGTACGCCCGCCAGGCGCTGCCGAAGGTCCTCGACGGCCTCTGGCTCAACCTGCAGCTGCTCCTCGTCTGCGGCGCCGTCACCCTCGTGCTCGGCCTGCTGCTCGCCGTCGCCCGCACCCTGCGCGGCCCGGCGTTCTTCCCGCTGCGCGCGCTGGCCACCGCGTACGTCGACTTCTTCCGCGGCCTGCCGCTGATCATCTGCCTGCTCGCGGTGATCTTCGGCGTCCCCGCGCTGCGCCTCCAGGGCGTGCCCACCGACCCCGTCGTGCTGGGCGGCACCGCGCTGGTGCTCACCTACTCGGCGTACATGGCGGAGGTCTTCCGCGCCGGCATCGAGAGCGTCCACCCCAGCCAGCGGGCCGCCGCCCGCTCGCTCGGCCTCTCCAACGCCCAGACCATGCGCTTCGTCGTCCTGCCGCAGGCCGTCCGCAGGGTCGTGCCGCCGCTCCTCAACGACCTGGTGTCGCTCCAGAAGGACACCGGCCTGGTCTCCATCGCGGGCGCGGTCGACGCCGTGTACGCGGCGCAGATCCTCGCCAGCAAGACCTTCAACTACACCCCGTACGTCGTCGCGGGCCTCGTGTTCGTCCTGCTCACGATCCCCATGACCCGCTTCACCGACTGGGTCACCGCGCGCATGAACCGGCGCCAGTCGCAGGGAGGCACCGTATGACCGCGGTCCTGAGGCTCGAATCCGTCCGCAAGACCTACGCCGGGCACCCCGTGCTGCGCGAGGTGGACCTGGAGGTCCCGCAGCACTCCGTCACCGTGCTCATCGGCGCCTCCGGCTCCGGCAAGTCGACCCTGCTGCGCTGCGCGAACCTCCTGGAGGAGATCGACGACGGCGCGATCTTCCTGGACGGCGAGGACATCACCGACCCGCGCGTCGACGCCGACGCCGTACGCCGCCGGATCGGCGTGGTCTTCCAGGCGTACAACCTCTTCCCGCACATGAGCGTGCTCGACAACGTCACGCTCGCCCCGCGCCGGGTGCACCGCACCGAGCGCCGGGAGGCCGAGGAGCACGCCCGCGAGCTGCTCACCCGGCTCGGGCTCGGCGACAAGGCCGGCGAGTACCCGGACCGGCTCAGCGGCGGCCAGCAGCAGCGCGTGGCGATCGCCCGTGCGCTGGCGTGCCGACCGCGGCTGCTGCTCCTCGACGAGGTGACGGCGGCGCTCGACCCGGAGCTGGTCGGCGAGGTCCTGAACGTCGTCCGGGACCTCAAGGAGGAGGGCATGACCATGGTCATCGCCACCCACGAGATGGGCTTCGCCCGCGAGGTCGCCGACCAGGTCTGCTTCCTGGCCGACGGCGTCGTCCTGGAGCGCGGCACCTCCGCCGAGGTCTTCGGCGCGCCCGCCCACGAGCGCACCCAGCGCTTCCTGAAGCGGATCGTGGAGGCGGGGCGGCTCTAGGGCCGCCCCGGGGGGCGCGTACGGGCCCTCAGCGGGCCTCGGCGGGCCCCTCAGCCCTTCGGGCCGCCCAGGCCCAGGCCCAGCGGGCCCGCGATCTCCTCGGCCATCACCCGGCCCGCCTCCTCGGCCAGGTCGTCCTCGGTGAGGTCCTCGTCCGTGTCGAGGCCGTCGAGCGCCGCGAGCGGCTGGTCGAGGCGGACGTGCGCGACGAGGGACTGGAGGGCGCGCAGGGTGGCGGAGGCGGTGGGGCCCCAGTTGGAGAAGTACGAGAACTGCCACCACCACAGCGCCTCGCTGGTGCGGCCCGCCCGGTAGTGGGCCAGGCCGTGCCGCAGGTCGGTGACGATGTCGGCGAGGTTGTCGGAGATCCGGGCCGGGACCGGCGCCTTGCGCGGCTCGTACGGGTCGAAGACCTCGGAGAACACGTCCACCGGCTCCAGCAGCACCGCGAACCGCATCCGCAGCTCGTCCACGTCCAGGTCAGGGCCCGTGTCCGGCTCGTAGCGCTCCTCCGGGACGATGTCCGCGTGCGCGCCCAGCCGGCCGCCCGCCAGCAGCAGCTGGGAGACCTCCAGGAGCAGGAAGGGCACCGCGCTGTCGGGCTCGTCGCCCTTGGCGACCTCGGTCGTCGCCACGATGAAGCTCTCGATCGAGTCGGCGATCTGGACGGCGAAGTCGTCCGGGTCCTGCGTGATGGAGTGCAGCGTGGCGTCAGACATCGAGGAGCCTCCCTGAGAGTGCGCCGTCGTGCGCACGGACCCGGTCGTCATACATCTAGCAGCCGCCGCCCCTCGAAGGCACGCCCCAACGTCACCTCGTCCGCGTATTCGAGGTCTCCGCCGACCGGCAGACCGCTCGCCAGCCGGGTCACCTTCAGGCCCATCGGCTTGATCATCCGGGCCAGGTACGTGGCGGTGGCCTCGCCCTCCAGATTGGGGTCGGTCGCCAGGATCAGCTCCGTGACCGCGCCGTCCGCCAGCCGCGCCAGCAGCTCGCGGATCCGCAGGTCGTCCGGGCCGACGCCCTCGATCGGGCTGATCGCGCCGCCGAGCACGTGGTAGCGGCCGCGGAACTCGCGGGTCCGCTCGATCGCCACGACGTCCTTCGGCTCCTCGACCACGCAGATGACCGTGAGGTCGCGGCGCGGGTCGCGGCAGATGTTGCACTGCTCCTGCTGCGCCACGTTCCCGCAGACCGCGCAGAACCGGACCTTCTCCTTGACCTCCAGGAGGGCCCGCGCGAGCCGCCGCACGTCGGTCGGCTCGGCCTGGAGGATGTGGAAGGCGATCCGCTGCGCGCTCTTGGGACCGACGCCGGGCAGCCTGCCCAGCTCGTCGATGAGGTCCTGAACCACGCCTTCGTACAACGGAACGCCCTTCTCGGAAGTGCTTGATTCTTACGGTAGTGGCTGGAAACCGGTGCCAGAAGAGGGAAACCGGGGTCAGAAGAGGCCCGGCATCCCGCCGCCGAGACCCTGCGCCAGCGGGCCGAGCCTGGACTGCTGGAGCTGCTGCGCGTTGTCGTTGGCGGCCTGCACGGCGGCCACGATCAGGTCGGCCAGCGTCTCGGTGTCCTCCGGGTCGACCGCCTTCGGGTCGATGACCAGGCCGCGCAGCTCACCGGAGCCGGTCACGGTGGCCTTGACCAGGCCGCCGCCCGCCTGCCCGTCCACCTCGGTCGCCGCCAGCTCCTCCTGGGCGCGGGCGAGGTCCTGCTGCATCTTCTGCGCCTGCTGGAGGAGCTGCTGCATGTTGGGCTGGCCACCACCGGGGATCACGGTCACTCCTCAGGTTCAGGGACTTGGTGAAACGAGCCTACGTGGTCGCCGAGCGGGGTGCCGACACAACACTTTCGAGTGAGAAACCGGCGGCTCCTCTACCTGATCAAGACCCTCTTGCGGGCGGAAATCCCGGGATTCGGGGCCCGCCCCCCACCATTCGGCGGTAGGAAGGGCAGGCACCACGTGCACCGCACGTCACAGAAGGTCACGAGCCCCGAGCTGAACAGAGGAGTCCCCCGGTGAGCCAGCAGCCGGACATGCAGCCGCAGCCGGGGAATCCCGAAGGCCCGGGCGGGACCGGCGGGCCGGACGGAACCGGCGGTCCGGCGCCCGATCGCGACCTGACCGGGTCGCCCTTCCCCCTCGGCGACTGGGGCGAGCCCGCCGAGCGCCTCGACGAGCTCTACCGCTGGGTCGAGACGAACGCCCTGCGCACCGCCGAGTGGTACCACTCCGACCGGGTCTGGAAGCGCCGCTGCGCCCGCGCGCTGCGGCTCGGCACCGCCCTCGGGGTGATCGCCGGGGCCGCCCTGCCGCTGCTCGACCTGACCGGCGTGGCCCGGGGCGCGGCCGGCTGGGGCTATCTGTCGCTCCTGCTCGGCGCCGCCTGCCTGGCCTGCGACCGGTACTTCGGGCTGACCTCGGGGTGGATGCGGGACGTGGCCACCGCGCAGGCCGTGCACCGGCGGCTCCAGGCGCTCCAGTTCGACTGGGCCTCGGAGAGCGTGCGCGAGGTCCTCGGCCCCACCGAGGGCACGGCCAGCGAGGCCGCCGAGCGCTGTCTGGGCGTGCTGCGCCGCTTCTCGGAGGACGTGACGGAGCTGGTCCGGGCGGAGACGGCGGACTGGATGCTCGAATTCCGCTCGGGCCCGGCGCCGCTGGCGCTCCAGGCCGTCGGCACCCCGGCGGCCCGCCCCGAGAGCGGGCACCCCTCGGGCCGCTTCCCGCTCCCGCCGGGCACCCGGCCGAACATGCCCCGGCAGCGCCCGCCGGAGCCGCGCTGAGACCGGAGCCGCGCCGGGACCGCAGCCGCCACTGCGGCCGTAGCCGCACTGAGGCCGGAGCCGCGCCGAGCCCCCGGCGGCCCCGCCGCCTCAGCTCAGGATGATCATCGAGCCCTGGGCGAGGCTGCGGGTCGCCGCCGCGTGGAGGCCGAGCCAGACGTGCCGCTCGCGGGCGAAGGGGCTGTCGTCCTGGTACGGGACGGGGGCGGCGGGTTCCTCCAGGGCCGTGGGCCGCTCCGGGGGCGCGGGCGCGGCCGGCGGGTTGGCCGGGTCGATGCCGATGGCGGGCGCGACGAACTGGAGCTCGCGCAGCAGGCCGTGCGAGGAGCCCAGCGGGCCGCCGCCCTCCAGGAGCTCGTCGTTGGAGAGGGGCACGGGGAAGTCGACGGGCACGTAGGCGCCCGCGTGGTCGTAGTGCCAGACCAGGTGGGACTGCTGCGCGGTGGCCTCGAACATCTCCAGGAGCTGCTCGTAGTCGCCGCCGAGCTCGCCGACCGGCTCGACCGGCAGCCCGCACATCTGGAGCAGGTAGGCGCGGCGCAGGAAGTGCAGGGCCTCGTAGTCGAAGCCCGCGACCGGGGCGACGTCGCCGGAGAGCCCCGGCATGTAGGCGTAGACGGGCACGGTCGGCAGGCCGGCCGT
The DNA here is from genome assembly GCF_040650575.1 of Streptomyces sp. NPDC048659. Taxonomy (NCBI): domain Bacteria; kingdom Bacillati; phylum Actinomycetota; class Actinomycetes; order Kitasatosporales; family Streptomycetaceae; genus Streptomyces; species Streptomyces sp. NPDC048659. The sequence goes on from NZ_JBEZHM010000004.1 coordinate 224,704, forward strand.
GGTGAGGGCGTGGTCGTAGGCGGCGATCTCTTCGGCGAAGGGGTTGTCGGCGCTGTGGCACAGCACGTCGACGAGGGGGACCAGCCACAGGTCACAGGCCAAGGGAGGCTCGCTCTCCGTCAGTTCGCGGGGTCGGCACGGGCGGTGTGCAGGGACGGCCAGGGTAGTCGGGCCCCCGCGCGCCGCACACCCCGCCGGGGAACTGCCCCCGCGGGGGCCGCCCCAACCGGCCGCGGGCCCGGCGGATGACCGGATCCGGCCGGATCCGGCCGGATCCGGCCCGTGCGGCTCAGCGGGGGCGCCGCTCCCGGCGCGCGGCCCCCTCCGGCCCCTCCGGCCGCTCCAAGCGCTCCAGTCGCCGCGCCCACTCCAGGGCGCGCGCGTTGTGGTCCCGTACGACGGTGACGGCGGTGTCCGCGTCGCCGCGGGTGACGGCGTCGACGAGTTCGACGTGCCCGCTCCACAGCCGGCGGGTGTACTCGGCGTCGGCGCGCAGGTGGGGCACGGCGAAGACCCATGCCTGGACGCGCAGCCGGTGCAGGAAGTCGGCGATGTGGTCGTTGGCCGAGACCAGCCGCCCCAGCTCGCGCCAGTAGCGGATGTCGTAGCCGATGAGGACCTCCAGCTCGCCGGCGCGCGCCGCGCGGGCGGCGGCCTCGCCCCGGCGCCGTATGGAGACCAGGGTGACGCCGTAGGAGAGGTCGGGTTCGACGGGCGGGGTGCGGGGGGCGGCGCGGCGGAAGATGCCGTCGACGACGAGCATCCGGGCCTCGACCATGCCCCGGTAGTCGGCGACCGAGAAGCGGTGCACGCGGAAGCCGCGGTGCTGGTCGGAGTCGAGCAGGCCCTGGGCGCAGAGGTCCACGAGGGCTTCGCGGACGGGGGTCGCGGACACCCCGTACTGCTCGGCGATCTGCTTGACGGTGAATTCCTCACCGGGCGCGAGACGCCCCGCGAGGACTTCGTCACGCAGCGCGTCCGCGATCTGCTGCCGCAGGGTGTTGCGGGTGACAGCTCCGCTCGCGGGCATGGTGGTCGGCCCCCTCCGTCCGGCTCCCGGACACCCTAGTCCAGGGCACGGAGGGGGCCGCCTCCGTCACACGGTGTAGCGGTCCGCCACGGTCAGGGCCGCGTCCAGGGCCGCCAGGCCCTCCTTGGCCTCCGCCTCGGAGACGTTGCAGGCGGGGACCGCGTGGGTGCGGTTCATGTTGACGAAGGGCCACAGGCCGTTCTTCTTCGCCTCGGCGGCGAAGGCCGCCATGGGGGCGGCGTCCGCGCCGGAGGCGTTGTACGGGACCAGCGGCTCGCGGGTCTCGCGGTTCTTGACCAGCTCCAGCGCCCAGAAGACGCCGAGGCCGCGCACGTCGCCGACGGACGGGTGGCGCTCGGCGAGCTCGCGCAGGCCGGGGCCGAGCACGTTCTCGCCGATGTGGGCGGCGTGCTCGACGACCTTCTCCTCCTCCATGACCTGGATCGTCGCCACGGCGGCGGCGCAGGCCAGCGGGTGGCCGGAGTAGGTCAGGCCGCCCGGGTAGGGACGCTGGTCGAAGGTCGCGGCGATCTTCGCGCTGATGGCGACGCCGCCGAGCGGGACGTAGCCGGAGTTCACGCCCTTGGCGAAGGTCAGCAGGTCGGGCACGACGTCGAAGTGCTCGGCGGCGAACCACTTGCCGGTGCGGCCGAAGCCGGACATGACCTCGTCGAGGATGAAGACGATGCCGTACTTGTCGCAGATCTCGCGGACGCCGGCCAGGTAGCCGGGCGGCGGGGTCATGATGCCGGCGGTGCCGGGCACGGACTCCAGGATGATCGCGGCGACGGTCTGCGGGCCCTCGAACGCGATGGTCTCCTCGAGGTGCCGGAGGGCGCGGGCGCACTCCTCGGCCTCGTCCGTCGAGTAGAACGGCGAGCGGTAGAGGAACGGCGCCCAGAAGTGCTTCACGCCGGCGGAGGCCGAGTCGGAGGGCCAGCGGCGCGGGTCGCCGGTCAGGTTGATCGCGGTGTGGGTGCCGCCGTGGTACGAGCGGTAGGCCGAGAGCAGCTTGGTCCGGCCCGTGTGCAGACGGGCCATGCGGACGGCGTTCTCGACGGCCTCGGCGCCGCCGTTGGTGAAGAAGATCTTGTCGAGGTCGCCCGGGGTGCGCTCGGCGATCAGGCGAGCGGCCTCGGAGCGGGGCTCCACGGCGAAGGCGGGCGCGAAGGTCGCCAGCTTGCCGGCCTGCTCCTGGATCGCCGCGACGACCTTCGGGTGCTGGTAGCCGACGTTGGTGTAGACGAGACCGCTGGTGAAGTCGAGGTAGCGGTTTCCTTCGTAGTCCCAGAAGTACGAACCCTCGGCGCCGGCGACGGCGAGCGGGTCGATCAGGCCCTGGGCGGACCAGGAGTGGAACACGTGCGCGCGGTCGGCGGCCTTGACGGCCGCACCGGCCTGGGGGTCGGGCTCGACATGAGGGGTCATGGGTCGAGGGTAAGGAACCGCAGGTGGGGCGGGCCATGGCCATCTTGTCCACCGAGACCGGGACGGACGAGACAGTGTGCCGGACGGGGGCCCGCGCAGGGCCTTCATTGACAGCAAGCTGTCATCATGACAGTCTTCTGTCATGGATGCGATGACGAACAGCCCCGAGTTCCCGAAGACCGTCCACCTCGCCGTCTACGACACCCTCGCCGACTGGGAGACCGGCCACGCGACCGCGTGGCTGGCCCGCGCCGGATACACCGTCCGCACGGTCGGCGCCGCCGCCGACAAGCCGGTCACCACGATCGCCGGGATCCGGATCCTCCCCGACCTCTCCCTCGACGCGCTCGACCCCGCCGACAGCGCGCTGCTGATCCTCCCGGGCGCCGAGAAGTACGACGAGGGCGACGAGCTCGCCCCCTTCACCGCCAAGGCCGCCGCCTTCCTCGACGCGGGGGTGCCGGTCGCCGCGATCTGCGGCGCCACCGCCGGACTCGCCCGTGCGTGCCTGCTCGACGACCGCCCGCACACCAGCGCCGCGTCCTTCTACCTGGCCGCCACCGGCTACGCGGGCGCCGAGCGGTACGTGGAGGCGGACGCCGTCACCGGCGGCGACGTCATCACCGCCGGGCCCACCGAGCCGGTCGCCTTCGCCCGCGAGATCTTCGCCCGGCTCGGCGCCTACGAGGGGAAACGGGACGCCTGGTTCCGGCTGTTCCACGACTCGGACCCGGCCGCCTTCGCGGAGCTGAACGGGTGAGCCGCCGCCAGCAGGACGCCCTCTCCCGTACCGCCCTCGGCGTCTTCCGGCTCAACGGGCAGTTCCTCGCCGTCTCGGAGCGGCTCGCCGAACCGGCCGGCCTCACCGCCGCCTGGTGGCAGGTCCTCGGCGCGGTGCTGCCCGAGCCGCTGCCCGTCTCCGGGATCGCCCGCGCCATGGGCATCACCCGGCAGAGCGTCCAGCGGATCGCGGACCTCCTGGTCAAGGAGGGCCTGGCCGCCTACGCGCCGAACCCGGCGCACCGCCGCGCCAAGCTCCTCGCGCCCACCGAGGCGGGCCGCGCCGCCGTCCGCCGCATCGACCCCGCCCACGCCGAACTGGCCGCCCTGCTCGCGCGGGAGCTGGGCGGCCAGGAGGCGTTCGACGAGACGGTACGGGTGCTGGAGCGGCTGATCGGGGCGATGGAGGCGGTGGAGAGCGCCGCTCCCTATTCCTGAGCCGTCGACTCACCGGTCAGCGCGGGGCCATCCGGTCCAGGACCTCGCCGAGGCGGGCCTTCACCGCCCCGGCGTGGCGCAGCGGCTCCGGATCGGCCGCCGCCGGGGCGCCCGGCGCGCGCACGCCCCGGTCCGCGAGCACGTACAGCAGCCGCAGCGTCCGCAGGCAGTTGGAGAACGCGGCCGGCACCGGCGTGACCAGCCGGTCCGCCCCGAACTCCGCCTCGACCGCGTCCAGCCACTCCACCGAGCCCTGCTTGCCCAGGTCGCCCCGGGTGAGCACCCGGGCCACCGCCCGCGCGAGCCGGTCGTCCTCCAGCTGGTCCAGCACGTGCCCGGTCGGCGCCGTCAGCCGCGCGGCGGCCAGCTCCAGCATCCGCACCGGGTCCACGTCCGCGTGCCGCCCGAGCCGGTCCAGCAGGTCGGCCCCGTGCGCCACCGCGTGCAGCCAGCCCAACTCAGGGTCGTGCCCGCGCAGATCGTCCTCCGCCGCGTACCACCGCTCGAAGGCGTCCACCCACGCGGGGTCGAAGCCCCCGGCGCCCACGACCATGTCGAGGACCAGCGGCGCGAACGTCCGCGCCTGGACCTCCGGGTCCCCGAACCGCGCCGCCATCGCGTCGCCGAGCTCCTGCCGCAGCTCCCCGTCGATCACCCCGCGCTCCAGCCAGGTGTGGAGCACCGCGTACGGGGCGCCGTCCCGGACCTCCGGGTCCCGGTCGGCGAGCGCGCGGGACAGCTCTCCCACGAGTCCGCGCAGGTCACGGTGGGCGGGCACGGCGTAATCGGCGTCCACGACGCTGTTCCAGTCGGTCACGCGCGCACGATAATCGGACCGGCGCCGCCGGTGCCGGGAATTAGCGGGAGCTAGCGCCCCGCGTACGGGTCCGCATACAGATCCGCGTACGGATCCGCGTACGGATCCGCGAACAGCTCCGTCACCGTGCTGCGCAGGAGTAACGGGTGCACCAGCCGCCCCGGCTCCGTCGGCGGGCACCGCCACGAGAGCGGCCACGTCTTCCCCGTCAGCGCCGGGACCGGCACATAACTCACATGGGCCGGGCCCGCGTTGAGCCGGGTCACCCCGCGCGGCCACGAGCGGCGCGCGGTCGAGCCCGGCGGCACCAGGAAGTACACCCCGCGCCGCCCGTTCGCCTCGGCCACGACGGGCCCCGGGTCGCCCCCGGTGAGGGATTCCATCCAGTCGGCGAGCAGCCGGCCCTCGTCGCCGTCGACGCGCACGGCGTCGAACCGCACCCCGGCCTTGCGGAGCTGGAACCCGGAAAGCGGCAGCCAATCGCACGGGCCGGCGTTCCGCTCACTGTCTGAAGCGTTCACAGGGACATGGTGACGGGTCGGGGCGAGCGAGCGCGGAACGTACGGGAGGGCCGTCCGGGACGTGTCCCGGACGGCCCTCCCGGCGGCTGTCAGCTCACCCCGCCGACCGGGCCGCCGCTCAGCAGGACAGGTTCGACCCGGCGGGGACGCCCAGGATCTGGGTGAACTGCTGGTACTTGGTGACCCGGCTCTGCACCTGGGCGGGGTTGCCGCCGTTGCACTCCAGGGCGCCGTTGATCGCCCAGATCGTCTGGCCGAAGCCCGCGCCGTTGACCATCGCGTTGTGGGCGGTCATGGTGCCGGGGCCCTTCTGGGTGTTCCAGTACCAGAGGCCGGTGGCCATGGCGATGGCCGGCTCGCGCTCGACGCGCCAGGGGTTGTTCAGCAGGTCGATGCCGAGGGCGTCACCGGCCGCCTTGTAGTTGAAGTTCCAGGAGAGCTGGATCGGGCCGCGGCCGTAGTAGGCGGCCTGGCCGGCGGGGCAGCCGTAGGACTGGGTCGCGTCGCAGTAGTGGGGGTAGTTGGCGGTGTTCTGCTCGACGATGTAGTAGAGGCCGCCGGTCTCGTGGCTGACGTTGGCGAGGAAGGCCGCGGCCTCCTGCTTCTTCACGGTGTCGCCGCCGGTGGTGGCGAAGGCCGGGTACGACTTGAGGGCGTCGACGAGTCCGGCGTACGTGTAGAAGGGGTTCCGGTTCGGGAACATCTGGTTGAACTGGGCCTCGGAGACGACGAATCCGGACGGGTCCGGGTTGCCGCCGCCGTCACCGCAGACGCCCTGGTCGGCCCAGACGCCCCACTGACCGGTGGTGCCGGGGGTCTCGTTCTGGGTCCACCATTTGGCCTGCCAGTTGTGGCCGTTGTACGAGGCGGTCTGGCCGCCGGTGTAGACCGCGCCGGAGCTCCAGGCCGCGGCGCAGGCGGGGGCCGCGGCGGCGGAGGTGGCGGGGAGGAGTACGGCGAGGCCGACGACCGTACAGATCGCGGCGAGAACGGTGAGAAGACGTCGCAACACGCGCTCTTCCTTCCGGTGGGGGAAGGCCCAGCGAAGCGTGATTGGTCTGGACCCGTCAAGGTCTAGACCAAACCGAAAACTCGAAACGGTGCCGGGAGTTCCGCTGTTACGCTCCTTTTCGGCCTGCGCCGGGGGGCACAGGAATGCCACAGGGGCACCACAGGCCGCAGCTGTCACAGCTGTCACAGAGCGGACCGGATTCCGTCCGGACCGCCACAGGGGAACACGGGGAGAACACCAGGTGGTTCGTCATACCCTCGCGCGGAGGGCCTCTCTCGCCGCGCTCGGACTCACGGTCGCCGCAGGTGGCCTGATACCGCTGGCCTCATCGGCGTCAGCGGACACCCCGGGAGTGCCCGGGGAGCTGGTCGTCCCGGCGGCGGTCAAGACAACCCCCCGGTTCGACGCGGTCTACAAGGCGCAGCAGGGGGAAGCGGGGGACGCGGACAGCGTCGGCTCCGAGGGCGTCTTCCTGGAGCTGGACGGGCGCCCCGATCCGGTCTGGACCCGCTTCGACGACGGCCTGACCTCCGATATCCCCGGCATCGGCGCCGAGACCCGCCCGGGGCGCGGCACCGGCACCGACGCCCTCGCCTACGTGTCGGCGGACCGGGTCGACCTGCGGTACCCCGACGGCCGGGTGCAGACCCTGCGCCTGCCCGCCGGGCTCAAGGAGGCCGACGTCTACGGGCCGCGGGCGGTCGCCGACGACGCCACGGGCCGCACCACCATCTTCTCCGCCGGGGCCGACGGCACCACCGTGGCGCACCCGGTGGAGGAGCCGGCGGGCACCGAGTACGGCCCCGCGGTCGCGGGCGACACCACGTCGATCCTGCTCCGGGGACCCGAGCTGAACGGGAGCAGGACGTACACCCTGGTCGACGCCGCAACGGGCGCCGTCGAGGGCCGCTTCCCGTCCGTCCCGGCCCGCTTCGCGTACACCATGATGTCCGGGAAGTACGTCGCGTTCTACGGCGACTACACCGACCCCAAGGTCCTCGTCGGATCCCGCGCCGACCTCGGGGCACCGCTGACCGAGGTGCCGTTCAGCGTGTACGACCAGCCCGCCGCCCTCGTCGGCGACTGGCTCGTGACCACCGCGTACAACAGCATCAGGGCCGTACCCGTCCGGGGCGGCGCACCCGTTGAGCTGACCCAGGGCGAGAACCTCGGCGTCGGCCAGGGCACCGACAGCGCCGTCGTGGTGACCGGGCCCGGCAACGACGACTGGGCGGTCCGCCGCATCACCCAGGGCGCCGACGGCAAGCCCGCGGTCTCGGTCGTGAAGAGGCTGCCCGGCACCCCCGTCCCGGTCGAGAGCCTCGCGCTCGACCACGGCCAGCTGACCGTCCTCGACCGCAGCGACGCCACGTCGAACGAGGCGCGCGCCTGGCGGCGCGGGCTGACCACGACCGGCGAGCCCGGCTACGGGAAGCGCGACCCCAGGAGCCTCCGGGTGGAGCCCTGCCCTGCCGGGGACACCGCCTGCGAGGAGCTCTGGGCCGCGGGCAACGGCGGCTTCCTGAGCCATGTCACCGGCAGCGACGGCTACATCAGCGTCCAGGGCTGGGAGCAGGGCATCCTCAACTTCACCTACCCGAGCGGCACGGCCCGCGTCCGCGACCTCAGCGGCTCCTACCTGGTCATGGACGTCACCACGGGCCGGGGCACCACCCAGCGCGTGGTGCGGATGACGTCCGACCCCGAGAAGACCGAGGTCCTGGAGCAGCGCGCCCCCGTCGCCGCCGCCCTCTGGGGCTCCTGGCTGTGGAGCGCGGGCGCCGAGAAGGGCGCCGTCGGCGCGAAGGACCTGAAGACCGGCAAGGCCGTCGAGGCGCTCAACACCGGCGCGCCCTGCGTGCCCGAGGAGCTCCAGGCCGTCGGCCGCTGGCTCTACTGGTCCTGCGGCGCGAACGGCCCCGCCGGGGTCTACGACCGTACGGACAAGACCGGCAGGACCGTGCCGTCCGGCGAGGCGCTGCTCGGCGACGGCTACGTCGTCACCCACGACAAGGCCGCCGGGAAGCTGGTCCTGACCGGCGCCGAGGCCACCGCGGCCTCCCGCGTCGTCGGCGACCTGCCCGACAGCGGGCGCGCGCAGCGGCGGATCACCTGGACCGTCGACAAGTGGGGCGGCGACCTCGCGTACGCCGACGCGGAGGGGCGGGTGCACGTGGTGCCGAGCGGCGTCGCGCGCCAGCCGCTGACGCTGCTCTCCCGCGAGGACACTCCGAACGCCCTCGTCGAGGCCGGACCGCGGGAGGAGCCGGTGCTCCTCACCACCGTCGTGCCCTCCCGCCCCTTCGGCGACTGGACCCTGACGGCCCGCCACCACACCACCGGCAAGGTCACCGAACTCGCCTCGGGCACCGACGGGCGGACGCTGCGGCCGACGTGGAACGGCAAGGACGCGTCCGGGACGCTCATGGGCAACGGCCGGTACACCTGGACGCTGACGGCCCGCCCCGACGGCCCCGCAGGCGCCCCGACGACGCTGAGCGGCGAGGTCGTGCTGCGCGGCGGCGCGTCCCCGGCGCACTCCAGCTTCACCAGCCTGCCGCCGCGGCGGGTGCTCGACACCCGCGACGGCACCGGGGTCGCCAAGGGCAAGATCGGCGCCAAGGGCTCGGCCGTCCTGGACCTCTCCGAGGTGCCGGGCGTCGACTGGCAGACCACCACCTCGGTGGCCCTGCACGTCACGGCGACCAACCCGACCGCGGGCACGTACGTCACCGCGTACGCCGGGGCCTACGGACGGCCCGCCGCCTCGCACCTCAACGTGGCCGCCGGGCAGACCGTGTCCAACCTGGTCGTCGTCCCCGTCGACGACGGCAAGGTGACCTTCTACAACCACGCGGGCACCGTGGACCTGATCGCGGACCTCGCCGGGGTGAACGGCGCGGGCGACGACGACTCCCTCTACCGCCCGATGACCCCGTGGCGGGCGCTCGACACCCGCAGCGGGCTCGGCGCGCCCAAGGCGAAGGTCGCGGGCGGCTCGCGGGCCCGGCTCTCCTTCCAGGGCACCGAGCTGGCCGACCCCGCCGTGACGGCCGTCGTCCTCAACGTCACGGCGACCAACGTCACCGCCGGCACCTTCGTCGCCGTCCTCCCCAAGGGCTCGGCGGTCGTCGGATCGCACCTCAACCCCGGCGAGGGCGAGACCCGTTCGAACCTGGTCGTCGTGCCCGTCAAGGACGGCGGCGTGGACCTCTACAACCACGCGGGCTCCGTCGACCTGATCGCGGACGTGGCCGGCTACTACACCGGCGACCGGGTGGGCTCGCTCTACTCCTCGCTGAACTCACGGCGCGTCATGGACACCCGTGACGGCACCGGCGTCGCCAAGGCGAAGGTCGGCCCGGCCGGGACGGTCACCCTGACGGTGGGCGGCACGGCGAACGTCCCGGCGGAGGCGACGGCGGTGGTCCTCAACGTGACCGCCACCAACACCACCTCGGCCACGTACGTCACGGCCTACCCGTACGGCACCACCCGCACCGCCGCGTCGAACCTGAACGTCCCCGCCGGGGCGACCGTCTCCAACCTGGTCGTCGTCCCCGTCAAGGACGGCAAGGTGACGTTCTACAACCACGGCGGCACGGCGGACCTCATCGCCGACGTGCAGGGGTTCTACGCCGAGTAGGCCCCGCCCGCGGCCCGGCGGGCCGGACGTTCAGATCATCAGGACGATCCGGCCCGGCCGGTGCCCCGACTCCGCGCGCTTGTGGGCCTCCGCGGCCTCCTCCAGGGGCATCACGTCCGCCACCCGGGTGATCAGCTCGCGGGCCGCCACCTGCTCCAGGAGCCCGGCCAGGGCCGCCGCGTCGGGGCGGCCGACGACCGTGTGGACCTCGATGCGGCGCTCGGCCGTCGGGGTGCGGTCGGGGGCCAGGGCGGCGAAGGTGCCGCCGTCCTTCAGGGCCGCCAGCACCGGCGTACCGAGCAGGGCGCCGTCGAAGACCCCGTCGAAGCCGTCCGGGACGTGCGCCAGGACGTCCGCGAGGACCTTCGCCGGCTCCCCGCGCGGGACGACGTGTTCGGCGCCGAGGACCTTCAGCTCGTTCTCGTCGCCCTCGTACGACACGCCCACCACCCGCAGCCCGGCCGCCGCCGCCAACTGGACGGCGAAGCGGCCCACGACGCCGCTGGCGCCCGTCACCAGGAGCGTGGCGCCCGGCGGGAGGTCCAGCTTCTCCAGGCCCTGGCGGGCGGTGACCGCGCCCAGCGGCACCGAGGCCGCGGCCGTGAAGTCCACGTCCGCCGGGACCGGCGCCAGCCATTCCGGGTCCACCCGGATGACCTCCGCGTACGTGCCCTCGCCCGTCAGCTCCGCGAACCACGGGACGAAGCCCGCCACCCGGGTGCCGGCCGGCAGCTCGCCCGCCGGGTCGAGGAGGCGGCCCGCGAAGTCCGTGCCGAGGACGAACGGGGGGCGCAGGGCGCCGATCGCGTCGGCGTACAGGCCCTTCCTGATCCTCAGGTCCGCCATGGTCACACCGGCCGCCTTCAGCCGGACCCGCACCTTCCCCGGCACCTCCCCGGCCTCGGGTTCCGGGCGGCGGGCCATGCTGAGGACCTCGGGTCCGCCGTAAGCGGTCACTTCGACGACACGCATGCGGTTCTCCTCCTGCGGCAGCCCCCTCGTGGCCATTACACCCACGCCCGGCACCCCCGGCAACAGGGGTGGGCCCGGACGGACGGCGGGACCCGGCGGACGGCGGCCCCGGTTGCGGAAGCGCGAACGCCGGGTGGCGGGCGGACGAGGTCGGCCACCCGCTCGCACGTACGTCCGTACCGTGGCCGCCGTGGACTGGGTCAGCCCCGAGAACGTCATCGCCGTCGTCACCGCGCTGCTCGGCGTCGTGGTGACCTTCGGCGTCCTCGTCATCGAGCGCCGGGTGCCGCGCCGCAAGCGGATCGGCTACCGCGTGCAGCTGGACACCCCCGTCGGCGAGCGCGACAACCCGGACGCCGGGCTCTTCCACGGGCAGCCCGACATGGCCGACGCCACTCTCGTCCTGCTGCGCGTCGAGAACGACGGCGCCGTCTCCATCGGCCGCGAGGACTACCAGCTGGACGACCACGGCCTGACCGTCGAATTCGGCCCCCGCCAGGTCCGGGCCGTCGCCGTCACCGGCGCGCCCTTCACCGCCGCCGCCCTCGCCCACGGCGGCAGCCAGGTCCGGCTCCCCAAGGTGCCGCTCAACCGGGGCCAGTACTTCAAACTGCTCGCCCTGCTCACCGGCGGCCCCGTCGGCACCCCCGTCACCGTCTCCGGCGGCATCCGCGACGGCGACCTCCACACCAACCACAGCACCACCCTCGACGACACCCCGCCCGTCCTCGGCCGCGCCGCCCGCGCCGTCACCGTCGTCCTCACCGTCTGCGTCGTCGTCCTCGCCACGATCATCGTGGTCCGCGACGACGCCCCGCCGCCCATGGGCTGCGCCCGCGGCACCCTCACCGTCACCGGCTCCACCGCCTTCGCGCCCGTCCTGCGCGACCTGGCCCGCCGCTACGAGGAGGACTGCGACGGCGCCACCGTCCTCGTCGACACGCACGGCTCCACCGCCGGGATCCGCGAGCTCGCCGAGCGGGGCGCGCGGAGCCCCAAGAGCGCGCCCGCGCTGATCGCCCTCTCCGACGGACGCAAGCCCGACGGCTACCCGCAGCTGCGCGAGACCATGGTCGCCGTCTCCCTCTTCGGCCTCGTCGTCAACGACAAGGTGCCGCTGACGGACCTGTCCCTGGACGACGTACGCCGGATCTACCGGGGCGACGTCGTCGACTGGAGCCGGCTCGGCGGCCCCGACCTGCCCGTCCTGCTGGTCAGCCGGGACGCCAACTCCGGGACCCGCGAGGTCTTCCAGCGGCGCGTCCTCGGCCGCAACGAGCCCGCCAACTCCTCCCGCGACTGCGTCCACAAGGACGATCCCGAGGCCCGGGTGGTGCGCTGCGAGCTCGACAGCACCGACCAGGTCCTCGGCACCGTCGCCGCCCTGCCCGGCGCCATCGGCTACACCGAACTGCGCTCCGGCAGCGGGCTGAAGGGCCTGCACCGCGTCGGCATCGACGGGCGGCACCCGAACGTGGACGAGATCGGCACCTCCCCCTACCCGTACCGGGAGATCGAGTACGCCTACACCTGGGGCGTGCCGCCGGCCGACTCGCTGACCGCCGGCTTCCTCGCCTTCCTCGGCAGCGGCGGCGGGCAGGCCGTCATCAGCACCCACGGGCACCTGCCCTGCGCCACCCCGAAGGGGCTGCGGATCTGCGGCGAGGGCTGAACCCCCGCCTCCGCGCGGGTGTCTGGCATCCTCTTCCGCGTGGATCCCTTGAACGCGGAAGACCCGGTCGCGGTAGGGCCGTTCCGGCTGATCGGCCGGCTCGGCGTGGGCGGCATGGGCCGGGTGTTCCTGGCCCGCTCGGCCGGCGGGCGCATGGTGGCCGTGAAGGTCGTGCACGCGGAGCTGGCCGCCCAGGACGAGTTCCGGCGCCGCTTCGCCCGCGAGGTCGCCGCCCTGGAGCGGGTCGGCGGCACCGGCACCGCGCCCGTCCTCGGCGCGGACACCGCCGCCGAACCGCCCTGGGTGGCCGTCGGGTACGTGCCGGGGCCCTCGCTGCGGACCGTCGTCGGCGACGCGTACGGGCCGCTGCCCACCGACAGCGTCCGCACCCTCGCCTCCGGGCTGGCCCGCGCCCTCGTCCACGTGCACGCGGCGGGGCTCGTCCACCGGGACCTGAAGCCCTCGAACGTGCTGCTGACCGTCGACGGCCCGAAGATCATCGACTTCGGCATCGCGCGCGCCGTCGACACCGTCACCGACGGCGGGCTCACCAGCACCGGCGCGGTCGTCGGCTCGCCCGGCTTCATGTCGCCGGAGCAGGTGCGCGGCGAGAGGCTGACCCCCGCGTCCGACGTGTTCTGCCTCGGCGCCGTCCTCGCGTACGCGGCGACCGGGCGCACCCCGTTCGGCGGCGCCGACAGCGGGGTGCACGCCACCATGTTCCGGATCGCCCACGACGAGCCCGACCTGACGGGCCTGGCGCCGGAGCTGACCGGGCTGATCCGCGCCTGCCTCACCAAGGACCCGGCCGGGCGGCCCACCGCCACCGAGCTCGTCGAGACCCTCCCGGTCACCGAGCCGTGGCTGCCCGCCGACCTGCTGGCCTCCCTCGGACGGCAGGCGGCCCGGCTGCTGGAGGCGGAGACGGAGCCCGAGACGGGGCCGGATACGGAGAGGGAGGGTGCCGCGGGGCACGTCACGACGGCCCCGACTCCGGCCCCGGCCCCGGGCCCCTCCGTCTCCGTCTCCGTCTCCGACACCGTCGCCCCGCGCCGCCGCCGGCGCGGGCTCACCGCCGCCCTCACCGCCCTCGCCGTCGCGGGCGCCGCCGTCCTCGCGTACGTCGCGTGGCCGCAGGAGCGGTCGGGCGGCACCGGCGAGGGGCGGGCCGCCGGCGGCGCGTCGGCCGCGCGGCCCGCCGGGATCGTGCCCGCCGCTTTCCTCGGCGCCTGGGAGGGCGTGCTGCGGGGCTCGGCGGAGGCCCCGTACGAGGTCAGCCGGATCGAGATCGCGCAGGGCGCGGCGGGCAGCCGCAGCGCCGTCTACACCCATGTCACCGGGGAGCGGCTCTGCATCGGGCGGGCCGTGCTGCTGTCCGCGAACGACACCGAGCTCGTCCTCGGCGAGGCCGAGATCACCGCGAGCGTGCCCGAACGGCGCTGCACCCCGGCCGCCCGCCAGACCCTGCGGCTGCGCGCCAACGACGTCGTCGAGTGGGGCTCGGGCGTCGCCAGGAGCACCTTCCAGCGGGCCAGGACCGGCGGCTCGATCGTCCCGGCGGCCCTGCTCGGCACCTGGAACCAGGTCCCGCTCGCCGGGCCCCCGCCGGGCGGCGCGGACCGCTGGATCAACCGGCTCACGGTCACCCAGGGCCCGGTCGGCGCCGCGCTGGTGCGGCTGGAGCAGTCGTATCCGCGCACCGACGACCAGGGAAACGTCACCTCCGAGGACGTCGACTGCGCGGCGACCGCCGTCGTCGGCGCCGCCGGCCGGCTCCTCGTGCTCGGCCCGCAGACCCGCGACCCGGACACCTGGGACCCGGACTGCGTCGAGGACGTCTCCACCAACCTGCGGATCGTCCGCCACCAGGGCAAGGAGCGGCTGCTGATGTACGGGATGTCGGCGGACGGGGAGCCCGGGGAGTACGTACGGGGCTAGGGCCTGTCGTCGCCGTCCCCGGCACGCGGAAGGGCCCGCCCCCGGTCTTCCGATCCGGGGTGCGGGCCCTTCCGTGGCGGGCGGTGCCTAGAGGAACGAGTTGATCTCGATCGTCTCGGTGCGGCCGGGGCCGACGCCGATCGCGGAGATCGGGGCGCCCGACATCTCCTCCAGCGCCTTCACGTACGCCTGCGCGTTCTTCGGCAGGTCGGCGAAGGTCTTGGCCTTGGTGATGTCCTCGGACCAGCCCGGCAGCATCTCGTAGATCGGCTTCGCGTGGTGGAAGTCGGTCTGCGAGTAGGGCAGCTCCTCGACGCGCTTGCCGTCGATCTCGTACGCGACGCAGACCGGGATCTGCTCCCAGCCGGTGAGCACGTCGAGCTTGGTGAGGAAGAAGTCGGTCAGGCCGTTCACGCGGGTCGCGTAGCGGGCGATGACCGCGTCGAACCAGCCGCAGCGGCGGTCACGGCCGGTGGTCACACCGCGCTCGCCGCCGATCCGGCGCAGCGCGGCGCCGTCCTCGTCGAAGAGCTCGGTCGGGAACGGGCCGGCGCCGACACGGGTCGTGTACGCCTTGAGGATGCCGATGACCCGGCTGATCTTCGTCGGGCCCACACCCGCACCCGTGCAGGCACCGCCGGCGGTCGGGTTCGAGGAGGTGACGAAGGGGTACGTGCCGTGGTCGACGTCGAGCAGGGTGCCCTGGCCGCCCTCGAACAGCACGACCTTGTCCTGGTCGAGCGCGTTGTTCAGGATCAGCGTGGTGTCCGCGACGAACGGCTTGATCTGCTCCGCGTACTGGAGCATCTCCTCCACGATCTGGGCGGAGTCGATCGCGCGGCGGTTGTACAGCTTGGCGAGGAGCTGGTTCTTGCCCTCCAGCGCCGCCTCGACCTTCTGGGTGAGGATCGACTCGTCGTACAGGTCCTGGACCCGGATGCCGACGCGGTTGATCTTGTCGGCGTAGGTCGGGCCGATGCCGCGGCCGGTGGTGCCGATCTTCCGCTTGCCGAGGAACCGTTCCGTCACCTTGTCGAGCGTGACGTTGTACGGGGTGATCAGGTGCGCGTTGCCGCTGATCAGGAGCTTCGACGTGTCCACGCCGCGCTCGTTCAGCCCGCTCAGCTCGGAGAGCAGGACCGCCGGGTCGACGACGACACCGTTTCCGATCACCGGGGTGCACCCCGGGGAGAGGATTCCGGAAGGGAGAAGATGCAGCGCGTACTTCTGGTCGCCTACGACGACCGTGTGGCCGGCGTTGTTGCCGCCCTGGTAGCGCACCACATAGTCAACGGATCCACCGAGGAGGTCGGTGGCCTTTCCCTTGCCCTCGTCACCCCACTGAGCACCGAGCAGCACAAGTGCGGGCACAGGCGTACACCCCTTCCGGGTGGGGCATGTCCAAGGTCAGGGGGCGTACGCCGCCTCACCGGTGTGCCCCGGAATAGACGAAGCCCCTGGCGCAATAGCGCAAGGGGCTCTTGCACAAAGATGCTACCCGAGGAAGGACCGAGGTGTCGGATCACGACCAGCTGCTGGTCATCATCGACCCGGTCGCCCGCCGATTGGACGGCGAGTCCGTGCGGATCGCGAAGGATGTGCTGTCCGCCGGCGCGGAAGCGAAGATCTGCCTGCCGGACGGTCCCGAGGAGTTCGCCCGGATGCTGGCCAGACGCGGTTCCCGGCGCCCCGTCGTCCTCGGCGACGACCGTGCGCTGCTCCGCGCGGTGACCCTGCTGGAGCGGGACGGCGACCCCGCCGGGCCGCCCCTCGCCCTGGTCCCGGTCGGCGCCCCGGACCGGATCCAGACCGCCCGCGCGCTCGGCGTGCCGCCGGGCCCGGTGGGCGCCGCGCGGGCGGTCCTCGACGGCGTGGCGCGCCGCCTGGACCTGCTCGTCGACGACAGCGGCGGGGTGGTGCTGCACCGCCTGGAGGTGCCGGCCGCCCGGCTGCTCGCCGCCGCCCCGCCGACCGTCTGGGACACCTGCCGCTCGCTGGTCCGCACCCTGGTCCGGCCCGCGCCCGCGCCGCTCCCGGACCGCTCCCACCGGCTGCGGGTGGAGGCGGACGGGGTGCTGCTCAGCGACGTGGACACCCCGCTGACGGGCCTGACCGTGCGCGCCCTGGGCGGCGCGGCGGCGCTGACCCTGGCCCCGGCCGCCGCCCCTCCGCTGCACGCCACCGCGCAGACCCTGACGGTCACGGGCCCGGACTTCCGCTACCGCGCGGACGCCACGGTGTCGGGCCCGGTGCGGCGGCGGGAGTGGCGGGTACGGGCGGGGGCCTGGGCGCTGACGCTGCCGAGGGACGGCTGACCGGCCCCGGGACCGGGCCAGGTCCCGGGATCCCCTTCCGCCGGCCTTCGCGCCCTGCGGTTACTGTCCCTGCGTACGCGTAGGCGTAGGCGTACGCATCGACGTAGGCGTCGGCAGGGACAGGGGTGGTGGATGTGGCCGGGGGGCCTGGGGGAAACGCGGTGAGCACCGTGAGCACCGTGAGCACGGTGTGCGCGCTGGATCTGCCGGAGACGGCGGAGGAGCTGCGGCTGTACCGGCGCGGCGGCGTCCGGCTGGCGCTCGGCGGCCTCGGCGTCGTGGTCCTGGCCGCCGTCGGCTTCGGCGTGCTGCCGGAGGACCCGCCGTGGGCGCAGGACCTGGCCGGATACGCGGGGCTGTTCGGGATGCTGGCCGTCGTCTTCGGCCTCGTCCGGCTGCCGCTCGCGCGCCGCTTCCGCCGGATCCTGGCCGCCGGGCCCTGGACGGCCCACCCCGCGACCGCCGTGGTGCGCTCCTGGAGCGGCGAGGCCGTCGTCCTGGCGACCGCCGACGGGGGCGTGCTGCCGCTGCGGGTGGTCGCGAGCCGCGCGCGCTGGGAGGAGGTGCGGCCGGCCCCGTCGGGCGTGCTGTGGTGGTGCGGCGACCCGCGCACGGGCGGGGTGCTCGCGGCGCCCGGCGGCCTGCCGCTGTTCCGGGCCAAGCCGGTGTGGGGCATGGCCGCGCGGCAGCGGCTGCTGGACCGCGCCGACGAGGTGGGCCTGACGGCGCTGCCGCTGCCGGCCCCGCCGCAGGAGGCGCGGCCCGCCCCCGGCGCCCCCGCCGTCGCCCGGGGGGCCGGGCTCCCCTCGTACGAGCGCTTCGCCGCGCACGCCGTGTCCTGGGGCGCCGCCCCGCCTGCCCGCAAGCGCCCGCGCGGCCCCGAGGCGGACCCTCGCACGGCCCCGTGGTGGCGGCTGCGCTCGCTGCGGAGCGTGGCGGGGCTGCACGGGGTCGGCTTCGGCCTGTCCGGTGTCGCGGTGTTCGGCGGGCTGGCGGCGATGGATCTGCTCTGGCCCGACCCGGAGTCGCCCGGGGGCCCGCCGACTCACGTCGTGCTGATGATGACGGCCGCCGCGGCCTTCACCCTGTGGCAGGCGTTCCAGGTGTGGCACCGGGGGCTGCCGGTGGTCCGGGTGCTGGTCCGGGCCGCGCTCGCGCCCGTACCGGTCGAGCGGCGGTACGCGCTGGTGCCCGCGCCGGTCGGGAACGACGTCTTCCTGGTGCTCTTCCCCGCGCACGGCGGGCCGGAGGACCGGCCGGAGGCGGTGCTGCCGCTGCTGCCGGACCAGCGGCCGGTGCCGCCGACCGGGACGGCGGAGCTGCGCGGCTGGCTGGACCGGGACGGCGAGGACGAGCGGGACCCGGTGGTGGTGCCGTGGCTCGGGGACCGGCCGCTGTGGCCCGCCGGGCCGTACCTGGAGGCGGGCACGGCGGACGGCGCCGAGCTGCTGGGCCACCTGGCGGGGCTGCTGGAGCCGGTGCCGGCCTCCGGGCCGGGAGCCGGGTCCGCCCCGGAGGCCGGGCCGGGAGCCGGGTCCGCCCCGGAGGCCGGGCCGGGAGCCGAGTCCGCCCCGGAGGCCGGGCCGGGAGCCGAGTCCGCCCCGGGGGCGCCCGCTCAGCCCTGAGCGGACGCGGCGCCCTCGGCCCGCTTGTGGTCCCGCCAGCGGTCCAGCAGGCCGAGCATCTCCCTCTGAAGGAACTCGAAGAACTCCGCCGTCTCCGCCGTCCGGGCCCCCGCCGCCGTGTCCGGGCCGAGGGTCGCGGCGCCGTCCCTGAGGACCTTCTCCCAGCGGGTCAGGACCTGGTCGCGGCGGGTGAAGGTCTCGTACCAGAGCTCGTTGTGCAGGACGTAGCGCTCGCGGCGGGTGCCGGGGTCGCGCTCGCGGCTGACCATGCCGACCTGGGTGAGGTAGCGGACCGCGCCGGAGACGGCGGCCGGGCTGATCCGCAGCTGCTCGGCGAGCTCGGCCGAGGTCATCGAGGCCGTCTCGGAGGCCAGCAGCGCCGCGAAGACGCGGGCGGCCATGCGCTGCATCCCCGCCTCGGTGAGTTCGGCGGCGAAGCGTTCGACGAAGCGGGAGACCGCCTCTTCGTTGGTCGTCGTCATGCCCTCCACTATCGCATCCACTTTCTACGTTTCCTTAACTTCACAAATTTGTGAAACGCGCGTAGGTTCAGAAGCATGACGAAGGCAATCACGGTGGCCGGGCTCCACAAGGCGTTCGGCCGCACCCACGCGCTGGACGGCCTCGACCTCGACGTCGAGCCCGGCGAGGTGCACGGCTTCCTCGGGCCCAACGGCTCCGGGAAGTCCACCACCCTCCGCATCCTGCTCGGCCTGCTCCGCGCCGACTCCGGGACCGTCCGGCTGCTCGGCGGCGACCCCTGGGCCGACGCCGTCGACCTGCACCGCAGGACCGCCTACGTCCCCGGCGACGTCACCCTCTGGCGCAACCTCTCCGGCGGCGAGGTCATCGACCTCTTCGGGCGGCTGCGCGGCGGCGTCGACCCGGCCCGCCGCGCCCGGCTCGTCGAACGCTTCGAGCTCGACCCCACCAAGAAGGGCCGCAGCTACTCCAAGGGCAACCGGCAGAAGGTCGCCCTGGTCGCCGCCTTCGCCTCCGACGCCGAGCTCTTCCTCCTCGACGAGCCCACCAGCGGCCTCGACCCGCTGATGGAGGAGGTCTTCCAGGAGTGCGTCGGCGAGGCCCGCGAGCGCGGCGCCACCGTGCTGCTCTCCAGCCACATCCTCAGCGAGGTCGAGACCCTCTGCGACCGGGTCAGCATCGTCCGCGCGGGCCGCACCGTCGAGACCGGCACCCTCGCCGGGCTCCGCCACCTCACCCGCACCAGCCTCGTCGCCGAACTCGCCGCCGCACCGCCCGACGGCCTCACCGCCCTGCCCGGCGTCCACGACCCGGAGGTGCGCGGCACGCGGGTCCGGCTCCAGGTGGACACCGACAAGCTCGACGCCGTCCTGCGCGCCCTGACCGCCACCGGCGTCCGCAGCCTCACCAGCACCCCGCCGACCCTGGAGGAGCTCTTCCTCCGCCACTACACCGACGGAGCCGACGCGGCGGACGCCGCCGACGCCCCCGACCCGGCGACCGGGGCCGGGTCATGACCGGCACCCTCGCCCTCACCCGGCTCGCCCTGCGCCGCGACCGGCTGACCCTGCCGCTGTGGATCCTGGTCACCGGCGGCCTCGTCGCCGGCGGCCCCGGCTCCCTCGGAGGGCTCTACGGCACCCCCGCCCAGCGCGCCGAGCTCGCCGCCTCCATGACCGCCAACGGCTCGCTGCGCGCCCTGTACGGGCCCGTCTTCGACGACTCGCTCGGCGGGCTCGTCGCCTGGCGGTTCGGCACCTTCGCCGCCGTCCTCGCCGCCGTCATGAGCCTCCTCACCGTCGTCCGCCACACCCGCGAGGAGGAGGAGACCGGCCGCCAGGAACTGCTGTCGGCCGCCGCCGTCGGCCGCCGCGCCCCGCTCGCCGCCGCGCTGCTCACCGCCCTCGCCGCGAACACGGCCGTCGCCCTCCTCGTCACCGCCGGGCTCGCCGCCCAGGGCGCCGCCGGGGCGCTCGCGCTCGGCCTCGCGATCGGCGCGACCGGCCTGGTCTTCGCGGCCCTCGCCGCCGTCGTCGCCCAGCTCACCGAGAGCGCCCGGCTCGCCAAGGGCCTCACCGGCGGCCTCCTCGGCCTCGCCTTCGCGCTGCGCGCGGCGGGCGACGCGGGCAGCCCCGACGGCGGCTCCGCCCTCACCTGGCTCTCCCCCGTCGGCTGGGCCGAGCAGGTCCGCGCCTTCGCGGGCGACCGCTGGTGGGTGCTGGCGCTGCCCGCCGCCGCCACCGGCGCGCTGCTCCTCGCCGCGTACGCCCTGCACACCCGCCGCGACCTCGGCGCGGGCCTGCTGCCGGGCCGCCCCGGCCCCGCCGCCGGGCGGCTCGGGACGGCGGGCGCGCTCGCCTGGCGGCTCCAGCGGGGCACCCTGCTCGGCTGGTCGCTCGGCTTCCTGCTCGGCGGGCTGGTCTTCGGCGGCCTGGTCGAGGGCGCGGCCGAGCTCGTCGGCGACAACGAGCGGGCCCGGGAGATCTTCGAGCGGATGGGCGGGCAGACCGCCCTCACGGACGCGTTCCTGGCCACCATGACCGGGCTGTTCGGGATGGTCGCCGCGCTGTTCGCGGTCGGCGCGGTGCTGCGGGCGCACGGCGAGGAGACCTCGGGGCGCGCCGAACCGCTGCTCGCCGCCCCGGTCGGACGGCCGCGCTGGGCGGCCGGGCACCTGGCCGTTGCCTTCGCCGGGCCGGTGCTGATCCTGCTGCTCAGCGGGGCGGGCCTGGCGCTGTCCTACGGGCACGAGCCGGGCCGGGTCGTGGGCGCCTCGCTCGCCCAGCTCCCCGCCGTGTGGACGCTGGCCGGGCTCGCCGTGCTGCTCTGGGGCGCCGCCCCGAGGGCCGCCTCGGCCGCCTGGGGCGTGACGGGGCTGTGCCTGGCGCTCGGCTGGATCGGCCCGGCGCTGAACCTGCCCCGGGCGGTCCTGGACCTCTCCCCCTTCGCCCACCTGCCGAAGCTGCCCGGCCAGGCGCTGACCTGGGCCCCGCTGCTGCTGCTCACCGCGCTGGCGGCGGCCCTGACGGCCGCCGGGCTCGCGGGGCTGCGCCGCCGGGACCTGGCGGGCTGAGCCCGCGCCCGTACCCGCCCGCGTACGCCAGTGGCCCCGGTCCCGTCGTCACGGGGCCGGGGCCACTGCGGTGCCCGGCGCTCTCGCGCGTACCGCTCGCGCGGCCGCTCAGGCGCTCGCCGGGGCCTGCGGGGCCACGGTGGGCAGCGGGTGGACCGGAGCCGCCGGGTAGTGCGACGGGGCGCCGCCGAGCAGGCGGGACTCCGGCAGCCACATGGCCAGGATCAGGCTGGTCCGGTCGAAGACCTGGGTCGCGCCGATCTCCTCGGGCAGCAGCCGGCCCGGCGAGGCCATGCCGGCCAGGGCCGCGAGCGAGCGGTTCGCCGACTCCTCGGCGGTCGGCGCCTCGACCCGCGCGGCGACGGTCAGCACGGCGATCTGCTTCTCCTCGGGCTGGTGCATCAGCCAGACGCTCGCCGCGCCGGACGCCTCGGCGGCGTCGCGCAGCGCGGGCCAGGCCCGCTCCAGCAGGGCCGCGACCTCGGCGGCGTCGCCCGGGTACGTCCAGCGCTCGAAGCGGTTGACGTGGTGGGTGGTGGCCAGCGGGGTGAAGTCGTGGGCGCCGGTGACGCGCCAGATGTGCCGGTCCACATCCAGGAAGAAGGGGCGGTCCCAGAACTTCACGCCCTCCTCGAACTCCAGCTCCTCGCTGGTGAAGCGGTCGTAGTCGAGGACGTCGTCCCAGGTGTCGAAGAGGTAGCGGCCGCCGATCTGCGGCTCGCCCGTCACGGCGTCGTAGCGCAGCGGCGTGTACTTGTGCCGCATCCCGGACCGGATGTCCATGCTGCGGCGCTCGATCTCCAGCATGTTCACGAGCTTCTGCACCGGCAGGTCGCCGGGGATCTCGAAGTCGGAGGTGAAGGCGGCCTCGGCGGTGATCGGTCCGGTCTCGTAACCACGGATGTCCACGGAACTCTTTTTCCTTTCGGGGGGGGGTGCTCCGCCAACGTAAACGAACACCGTTCGAAAAAGCAAACACTGTTCAGTTTCCGATCGGGTGTATCCTCGGGCGCATGGACGCACCCCCGCAGCAGACCCGCCGCGCGCGCCTGCGCGCCTCGACCCTCGACGAGATCAAGGCCATCGCCTCCCGCTCGCTCGCCGAGGGCGGCGCGGCGAGCCTGTCACTGCGTGCCGTGGCACGTGAGATGGGCATGACACCCGCCTCGCTGTACACGTACTACGACACCCGTGACGAGCTGCTCGCCGCGCTCGCGGCCGACGCGTACGCGGGCCTGGCCGACGCCCTGGAGCGGGCCCGTTCCGGCGCGGGCGCCCAGGACCCGGCGGGCCGGCTGATCGCCCACGGGCTCGCCTACCGGGAGTGGGCCCTCGCCCACCCGCACGAGTTCCGGCTGCTGTACGGCGAGGCGCTCACCGGGCACCCGGCGTCCCCGTCCTCCCGGGCCGCCGCCGAGGCCGAGCACCGGCTCTGCCTCGGGCTGCTCGGCCTGGTCGCCGAGGCGTGGCCGGGCGCCGGGGCGGCGCGGGGCACCGAGGAGTACGCGTGGGAGGACTTCGACCCCGCCTTCGTCCCCGTCGCCCGCGCGGCCCACCCGGAGCTGCCGCCCGCCGCCCTCGCCGTCACCCTGCGGGTGTGGGCCCGGCTGCACGGGCTGGTCGCGCTGGAGGTGGCCGGCGTCCTCGGCCCGAGGGCCCGCGACACGGCCCGGCTCTACCGCGACGACCTGCGCGAGCTGGCCCGCGCCCTGGGCCTCCCGGCGGCCTGAGCGGCCCCGGCCCCCCGCCCCCTCAGACCTCGACCATCAGCCCCTCGAAGCCCCGGATCACGTACCCCGGCTTGCGCACCGGCTCCGCCGCCAGCCGCAGCCCCGGCGCCCGGCGCAGCAGCTCGCCGAAGACGGCGGTCAGCTCCAGGCGGGCCAGCGGGGCGCCCAGGCAGTAGTGGATGCCCGCGCCGAAGGTCACGTGCGGGTTGTCCGCGCGGGCCAGGTCGAGCCGGTCGGCGGTGGGGCCGAAGCGGGCCGGGTCCCGGTTGGCCGAGCCGAAGAGCAGCGCGACCTCCGAGCCGCGCGGGATGACCAGGCCGCCGAGCTCGATGTCGTCGAGCACCCAGCGCTCGAACATCTGGAGCGGCGTGTCGTAGCGCAGCAGTTCTTCCACAGCTGTGGACAACTTCCCGGAAGCGCCCCCGGCGCCCCCTGCGGCCCCACCGGCCCCGGCCGCCCCGTCGGCCCCAGCCGCCCCCACGTCCCCCGCGAGCCCGCTCCACCGCCCGTGCTCCAGCAGCGTCCGGCAGCCGTTGACCGTGGTGTTCACGGTGGCCTCGTGGCCCGCGTTCAGGAGCAGCACGCAGGTGGAGATCATCTCCTGCTCGGTCAGCCCGGCCACCCCGATCAGCGCCGAGACCAGGTCGTCGCCCGGCTCCTTGCGCCGCCGGGCGATCAGCTCCCGCAGATAGTCGGAGAACTCGATCGAGGCGCGCACCGCACGGCGGGCCGTCTCCGCCGAGGGGTTCAGCTCGTACATCCCGCAGATGTCCGCGGACCAGGGCCGCAGCCGCCCCCGCTCCTCCTCGTCGTCCGGCACCCCCAGCATCTCGGCGATCACCGCCACCGGCAGCGGCTCCGCGACCCGCGCCTGGAGGTCCCCGCCGCCGTCCGCGACCAGGCCGGCCACCAGCTCGGCGGCCAGCCGCCGCACCGTCGGCGCCAGCCGCTCCACGGTCCGGGGTGTGAACGCCTGCGAGACCAGCCGCCGGATCCGGGCGTGGTCGGCGCCCTCCAGGTCCAGCAGCCCGTGGTCGTTGAGCGTGTGGAAGGGCTCGTGGGCCGCGTCCGGCGCCTCCCGCCCGAACTCCTCGTGGCCGAAGCGGTGGGTGTACGTCCGCCCGAGGCGGCGGTCGCGCAGCAGCGCCGACACGTCCGCGTGGTGCGGCACCAGCCACTGGCGGCTCGGCGCGAACCAGTGGGCCCGCCCGGCGGCCCGCAGCCGCTCGTACGCGGGGTAGGGGTCGGCGACGAACTCCGGGGACCAGGGATCGAAGGCAGCGTCCATGACCGGACGCTACCGGCCCCGCGGCCCCCGGGCCCCCCGTACGGCCTCAGCCACCGACCTGGACCAGCCGCGCCTCGTACGCGAAGACCGCCGCCTGCGTCCGGTCCCGCAGGCCCAGCTTCACCAGGATCCGGCTGACGTGCGTCTTGATCGTGGACTCGGCCACCACCAGGTGGTCGGCGATCTCCACGTTCGACAGGCCCTGCGCGATCAGCACCAGGACCTCCGTCTCGCGCTCGGTCAGCTCCCCGATCTGCGCCATCGCGGGCGGCCGGGGGGAGACCGCCGAGCGGGCGAACTCGGTGATCAGGCGCCGGGTGACGGTCGGCGCGAGCAGCGCCTCGCCCGCCGCGACCACCCGGACCCCGTCCGCGAGCTGCCGGGCCGAGGCGTCCTTCAGCAGGAAGCCCGAGGCCCCGGCGCGCAGCGCCTGGTACACGTACTCGTCGAGGTCGAAGGTGGTCAGCACCAGCACCTTCGCGTCGGCGTCGGCGGCCACGATCTCGCGGGTGGCGTCGATGCCGTTCAGCTCCGGCATCCGGATGTCCATCAGGACCACGTCGGGGCGGAGCGCGGCCACCTGGGCGACGGCCTCGCGCCCGTTGACGGCCTCGCCGACCACCTCGATGTCCGGCATGGCGCCCAGCAGCACCGAGAAGCCCTCGCGGACCATGATCTGATCGTCGACGATCAGCACGCGGATGGTCATTCGGCGGCCTCCTCACGGGGCACGGGGATGTACGCGGTCACGGCATATCCTCCCTCGTCGGTCGGCTCGGCCGTCATCTCGCCGTTCAGCATGGCGACCCGCTCCCGCATCCCGGTGATGCCGTGGCCCGCGCCCGGCGACGGCTTCACGAGCCCGCGCGCCGGGCCGTTCGCGATCCGCAGCCCGATCCCGCCGAGCACGTGGCTCACCTCGACCTTGGCGGCGGCGCCGGGGGCGTGCCGCAGCACGTTCGACAGGGCCTCCTGCGCGATCCGGTACGCCGAGAGCTCGACGCCCTGCGGCAGCTCGCGCACCGCGCCGACGACCGTCAGCGTCACGTCGAGCCCGGCCTCGCGGACGTTGCCGACCAGGCCGTCGAGGTCCGCGAGGGTCGGCTGCGGGGCGTCGGGCGCCTCGTAGTCCTCGGCGCGCACGACCCCGAGGACCCGGCGCAGCTCGGTCAGGGCCGCCACCGCGTTCTCGCGGATCGTCGCGAACGCCTTCTCCAGCTCCGGCGGCGGGTTCTCCACCCGGTACGGGGCGGCCTCGGCCTGGATCGCGACCACCGACATGTGGTGGGCGACGACGTCGTGCAGCTCACGGGCGATGGTGGTGCGCTCTTCGAGCAGGGTGCGCCTGGACCGCTCGACCGCCGTCACCGACTGCTGGGCGGTGACCTCCTCGGCGGCCTCCCGGCGGACCTGCCGGAGGCTGACGGCCAGCAGCACGAGCGCGGAGAAGAACAGCAGCTGGGGGGCGTCGTTGGTGCGCCCGAGGCCGAAGAGGAAGGTGGCGAAGAAGGCGTACCCGGCGGTGATCAGCCACATCCCGGCGGCCGTACGGGGACGGGTGCGCATGGCCACGACGGTGAGGACCACGAGGTGGCCGGCGAGGGAGTTCGGCTCCCAGGGCCACATTCCGGAGAACCCCGCGTACGCGAGGAACGGGGTCGAGGCCAACGACACCCAGAAGGCGAACACCGGGCGCACGAGGGTCAGCAGCACCGTCGCGGCGGGAAGACCGGAGAAGAGCATCCCGCGCAGCCCGTAGCCGCCTCCGCCGGCCACGTAGCCGATGCCGAACACGATCACGGCCAGCGCCACGACCAGGGCGTGCGGCAGCAGTCCCAGATGGATCCGTATCCCCTCCGGGAGGAAACGGACCGGGCCGCGGTCCGTGTTCATGCGGGCCAGCGGGCGGTACGCGTTGGCGTCGTCGAGAAGGTCCGCCCGCAGCCCGCCGAGCGCCTTCTTCGTCATGCGGAGCTCGGGGCTGCCGCCGGTTTCGGGGGTCCTGGTCGTCGAAGTCACCCGACCACCGTACGGGCGGGCCGCGCCGCCGGTCGTCCGGCTGGATACGGATCCCGGGGGGTCCGCCTCAAGGACTACGCGGCCCCGCGCGGGCTACCAGGCGAGCTGGGCGATCTCCTCCGCGACCACCGCGCAGGCGTCCGCGGCCGGGTCGATCAGCGGGAAGTGCCCGGCGTCCTCCAGCAGCGTGAAGCCGACCGTCTCGCCCGCCTTGGCCGCCGCCTCGACGTAGGACTCGGCGACGGCGGCCGGGACGACGGTGTCCTCACGGCCCTGGACGACGGTGGTGGCGATCCCGGTGGGCAGCAGCGCGGCGGGATCGGCGAAGACGAACCGGCCCGCCGACTCCCCCGCCCCGCCCAGCAGTTCGGTGACGGCCCCGCCGCACACGTCGAGCTCCACCGCCCGCGCGAAGTGCGCGATCGGCGCGAGCGCCACGACCCCGCGCAGCGCCGGCGGCGCGGGCAGCCGCCAGGGCGAGCCGGCCGGCAGCACATGCCGGGCCGCCGCCCAGAGCGCGAGGTGCCCGCCGGCCGAGTGCCCGGTCAGCACGATCCGGCGCGGGTCCGCAGAGGGCAGCGCCGCGGCCGCCAGGTCCGGTACGGCGTCGAGCGCGGCGGCCACGTCGTCGAAGGTCTCCGGCCAGCGCCCGGCCACCGGCCCCGTACCGCCCTGCCGGGGGATCCCGCCGCCGCGCCGGTACTCGACGTTCGCCACGGCGAAACCGCGCCGGGCCAGGAAGTCCACGAACGGGGTCAGGTGCCCCCGGTCGTACGGGGCCCGCCAGGCGCCGCCGTGCAGGGCGACCACCAGCGGCGCGCTCCGGCCGCCGTCGCGCGGGGCGTAGAAGTCGACGACCTGGTCGGGATGGGCCCCGTACGCGGCCGTGGCGTCCGGGACGACGGCCGGGTGCGAGAGGGCCGAAGCCTCTTCGGCGGCGTCGCGCGCGGCGGGGTCCGGCATGATGCTTCCAACCTCTCGGATACGCGGCCGAATTGGCCTGACCTGCGGGGACCGTACCAGGAGTCCGGCACCCGCCGATCAGGCGATCATCGGACCTATCCGGCCAGCACGTCCCCGAGCACCCGCGCCGCCCGCTCCGCGTCCGCGAAAGAGACGTACAGCGGGGTGAAACCGAAGCGGAGGATGTCCGGACGGCGCAGATCGCCGACCACTCCGCGCCGGATCAGCTCCGCCATGACCTCGGGCGCCTCGGCACAGCGCAGCGCGACCTGGCTGCCCCGCTCCGCGTGCGCCTCCGGCGTCAACGGCTCGACCCGGCCCGCGGGGGCGTAGGCCCGCACGCACTCCAGGAAGAAGTCCGTCAGCGCCAGCGACTTGGCCCGCACGTCCTCGATCCGCACCCCGTCCCAGACGTCGAGCGCCGACTCCAGGGCGAGCGTGGACAGGATGTCGGGGGTGCCGACCCGGCCCCGGACCGCGCCGTCGGCGGCCTCGTAGCCGGGGGTCATCCCGAACGGGTCGGCGTGCGAGTTCCAGCCCGGCAGCGGCGAGTCGAAGGCGGCCTGGTGGCGCTCGGCCACGTACAGGAACGCGGGCGAACCGGGCCCGCCGTTCAGGTACTTGTAGGTGCAGCCGACGGCCAGGTCCACCCCGTGCGCGTCGAGCCCGACGGGCAGCGCGCCCGCGCTGTGGCACAGGTCCCACACGGCCAGCGCGCCCGCCGCGTGGAGCGCGGCGGTGATCCCGGGCAGGTCCTGGAGCCGCCCGCTGCGGTAGTCGACGTGGTTGACGAGGGCGAGCGCGGTCCGCTCCCCCGCCGCGTCCGCCAGCTCACCGGGCGCGCACGGCACCACCCGGTGCCCGGTCATCCGGGCGGCGGAGGCGGCGATGTACCCGTCCGTGGGAAAGGTGGTGGCGTCGACGAGGATCTCGTCCCGCCCCTCCCCCGCGAGGCGCGCCGCCGCGACCACGGCCTTGAACACGTTGACGCTGGTCGAGTCGCCGACCACGATCCGCCCGGGGGCGGCGCCGACGAGGGGCGCGATCCGGTCGCCGACCCGCTCGGGCGCGGTCCACCAGCCGGACTCGTCCCAGGAGCGGATGCGCAGCTCGCCCCACTCGCGGGCGACGACCTCGGCCATCCGCGCCGGCACGTGCGCGGGGAGCGCGCCGAGCGAGTTGCCGTCGAGGTAGACCCCGGAGTCGAGGACGAACTTCTTCCGGTGCGCGGCGAGTCCGTCGCCGGCGTCCAGTTCGGCGGCCCGCGCCGCGAGGTGCTCAGACATGGCTGCGCGCCGTCCACAGCTCGGGGAAGACGTTCTTCTGGGCCCGCTTCTCCAGCCAGGCCACCCCGGCCGACCCGCCGGTGCCGGTCTTGGACCCCATGGCCCGCCGGGTGGCGACCAGGTGATCGTTGCGCCAGCGCCACACGAGCTCGCCGACATCGCTCAACGCCTCGCCGAGCCGCACGAGTTCGGCGTTCTGGTCGGCATCGGCGTAAACGCCCGCCCAGACCCGCTCGACCTCGGGATGCGGCTCGTAGCGCAGCGCCAGATCCCGCCCGAGGACCTCCTCGGGCACCGCCAGCCCGCGCCGGGCGAGCAGCCGCAGCGTCTCGTCGTAGAGGCTGGGCTCGTGGAGCGCCTTCTCCAGCTCGGCGTGGACGCGGGGCGCGCCCCGGTGCGGCACCAGCATGGACGCCGACTTCTCGCCGAGCAGGAACTCCATGCGCCGGTACATCGCCGACTGGAACCCGGAGCCCTCGCCGAGGGCGCCGCGGTAGGAGTTGAACTGGGCGGGGGTGAGCTGGGCGAGCGGGCGCCAGGAGGCGTTGAGCGCCTCAAGCTCGCGCACGGACCGCTTGAGCGCGTCCCGGGCGACGCCCAGGTCGTCCTCGCGCAGCGCGCGGGCGGCGGTCTCCCACTCGTGGACGATCACGGTGAACCACAGCTCCATGACCTGGGTGGTGACCAGGAAGACCATCTCGCCGGGGTCGTCGGAGCGCAGGTGCTGCAAATGGGTCAGTACGTCCGCCTGGACGTAGTCCTCGTACGGCGTGGTGCCCGCGAAGTCGAGATTCGGGTCATCGCTGACCGAACCGGCTCCGGAGGCATCGGGGGGAAAGGCCGACATCGCTGTCTCCTCGGTACGTGCTACCGGGTAGCGGTCCGCTCCTACCGTGCCGTCTTGCGGCACGGGAGCCCCGGTCCCCTCGGAAGGCGTGCTCCGTCGCACGACCTCCCAAGCGCATCATGACACGGCGGGCCCGGCGATGTAGATCCCCTCTTCGTCATACGGAAACGCATTCGACCGGCATCCGCCCAGCCCCTTGATCTGCTGCATCATCACGGGCGCGAGCCTGCCCGGACCCGGGCAGCCCAGATGGCGGCGGATGCCGATCTCGTGCCCGATCTCGTGGTTGATGATCAGATGCCGGTACGCGCGGGGCGTCCCCGCGAAGGTCGGGGAGCCCAGCGTCCACCGCCGCAGATTGACGACCACGCCCTCGGCGGTCTCGCAGTTCAGCTCGCCGTGGGTGTCGAAGCCGCTCTCCCGGCAGAGCCGGTCGGCGGTGTCGGGCGTGGCGATCCGGATGACGAAGTCCGCCTCGTCCGCCACGAGCTGGAACCGCCCCCGCCCGTGCGCGCCCCAGGACCGCGGATGCGCCAGGATCCCCTGGATCTCCAGGGCGACGTCACCCGCCACCAACTCGATCCCGTCCTCGACCTGCACCCGGAAACGCCGCAGCTCCCCGCCCCGGCCCACGACGGGCCCGACGGCCCTGGCGGTGTTGAAGACCCCGTCCCCGCCCCGGGGCACCCCGGCACGGGACGGCGCGGGAGCGGGCTCGACGGGCCCGCCGGAGGTGATCCGAGGCAAGGGCGCCGTGGAAACGGCGACCCGCGGCCCACTCCCCCCCGAGGTATCCCACCCCAGGTGAATAAGAAGAAGCCCCCCGCACCCAGCACACACACGAGGCAGCAGACGAACCAACCCCGCCGCTTCCGAGCACCACGCCTACCCAAGACGGCCTTCTCCCGGACAAGGGCCGGATGGGAGGGGGAGGAGCTCCGGCCGCTGGGACAACGGTCCGCAGGATCGTACCGACCAAGCCGAACACCCTCGAACAACTCAAGGAGTCTGTCCGAAACGAACCCTCCCCCTCCCTCCCCCGAAACGTCAGCCCAGGGTGTCCGCGGCGGTCTCCGAAGAGTCCCGCAGGAAGGTGCTGCAGCGCTCGTACTCGTCCTTCTCGCCGATGTCGCCGGCCGCGCGGGCCAGGGCGTGCAGGGCGCGCAGGAAGCCGCGGTTCGGCTCGTGCTCCCACGGCACCGGGCCGTGGCCCTTCCAGCCGTTGCGGCGCAGCGCGTCGAGGCCGCGGTGGTAGCCGGTACGGGCGTAGGCGTACGACTCGACGACGCTGCCCCGCTCGTAGGCGTCGTCGGCGAGCTGGGCCCAGGCGAGCGAGGAGGTCGGGTACTTCGCGGCGACGTCGGCCGGCGCGGTCCCGCCCGCGAGCAGCTCGCGCGGCTCCGGGTCGTCGGGCAGATGGGTGGGGGCCGGTCCCCCCAGGAGGTTCTCGTGGATGGCCATGCGCCCAGTCTGCCTCAGGACCCGCCAAGCTCAGGACGGCGACGGACGCGAGGGGGCCGGAGCGGGGGCAGGGGTGTCCGGACGTGGCGGCGCCAGAAGTCGAGGAAGGGGCGGCCGTGCTCGTCGAACAGGCGGCTGCCCGTG